>JASHSO010000343.1 GCA_030038715.1 Streptosporangiaceae bacterium | reverse complement strand
TCGTCCACCGCGTCGCTGATGGCCTGGGCCTGGTCGGCGTCTTCCTCGACGGGCCGGTAGCGCACCTGCACCGGGTACGTGCGGCCCGACACCTCGATGACCGGCGCGCCGCCGAAGTGCTGCGAGAACCGGTCCGGGTCGATCGTGGCCGAGGTGATGATGACCTTGAGGTCGGGGCGGCGCGGCAGCAGCTGCTTGAGGTAGCCGAGGATGAAGTCGATGTTCAGGCTGCGCTCGTGCGCCTCGTCGATGATCAGGGCGTCGTAACGGAGCAGGTCGCGGTCCCGCTGCATCTCGGTCAGCAGGATGCCGTCGGTCATCACCTTCACCAGCGTGTCGTCGCTCGATGCGTCGGCGAACCTGACCTTGTAGCCGACCGCGGCACCGAGCTCCGTCTTGAGCTCGGCGGCGATCCGTTCGGCCACGGTCCTTGCTGCGATCCGCCTGGGCTGCGTGTGGCCGATCTGCCCGGTTATGCCAAGGCCGACTTCCAGGCAGATCTTGGGCAGCTGGGTCGTCTTCCCGGACCCGGTCTCGCCAGCGATGATCACAACCTGATGAGCCCTGATGGCCTCAGCCAGCTCGTCCCTGCGCTGGCAGACGGGGAGCTCGGGCGGGTAGCTGATAGCGGGGACAGCGGCCCGGCGGGCCTGCACCCGCTGCTCCGCAGCCGTCACCGCTGCTGCGAGATCCGCCAGGGCCCGCTCCCGCGGCGGCACCGCGTGCAGCGCCCCGACCCGGTCCGCCTGCCTGACGAGCCCGCGCTGATCTCGGAGCATCAGCGCGGGCAGGCGCGCTCGCAGCTCGGCGAGCGAGGATGTCACGGCGATGTCTCCCAATGGCACGCGAGCAGATCCCCGAGGGGGTCTGCGATAAGGATGACCATCATGGCCCCAGGCCGCTAACGCTTTTCCGGTCGCGTCGCTTCCGCCGCACCGCGGTTGACCCCGTAGCGGGTCCTCACCGCGAGCCAGCCGGCGCACCCAGCTGGCGACCGGGCACCAGTAGCAACCGGACCAAGCGGGGCAGATACTTGGACAGACTCGCGACTGGGCCAGCCCGGCCGAGACTCGGCAGCTTGCCGCCCGGGAGGTGCGTGGTGACCAATCTGTACGCGGCGCTAGACCGCGCGGCCGACAGCGACCCCGGTCACCCGGCGGTCAGGCTCGACGACCTTGTCCTCAGCTACGGGCAGCTACGTTCCGCTGGCCAGGGCGTGACCGGCCTGCTGCAGTCGGCTGGCGTGGCAGCCGGCGACCGGGTCGGCGTGATGCTGCCCAACATCCCGGCATTCCCTATCGCGTTCTATGGCGCGCTCGGCGCTGGCGCCATCGTCGTTCCGATGAACCCCCTGCTCAAGAGCCGGGAGGTCGCTTACTACCTGGGCGACTCCGGGGCACGCGTGCTGCTGGCCTGGCAAGGGGCGGCAGCCGAGGCGGCCAAGGGCGCGGCCGACACCGGAACACGCGTCATCGAGGTGGCCGACGCAGACCTCACCGCCGTCCTGCGCGGGGTCGCTCCCCGGCCGGCGGCGACAAGCGCAGCAGACGGAGATGACGCCGTCATCCTGTACACCTCTGGCACGACTGGGCAGCCAAAGGGTGCCGAGCTCACCCACGGCGGCTTGAGCCGCAACGCCCAGCTCACCGCCGAGACGCTGCTCCGCAACGCCCCGGACGACGTCATGATGGGCTGCCTGCCGCTGTTCCACGTCTTCGGGCTTACCTGCGGGCTGAACGCCACTGTCGTTGCCGGCGGGACGCTCACGCTGCTGCCGCGCTTCGACGCCGGCAAGGCGCTGGAGATCATCGAGCGCGACCGGGTCACGATCTTCGAGGGCGTGCCGACCATGTACGCGGCGATGTTGCACCATCCGAACGCGGATATTGCCAGGACCGCCTCGCTGCGGCTGTGCATCTCCGGCGGTGCGGCAATGCCGGTGGAGGTCCTGCGCGGGTTCGAAGAGAAGTTCGGCTGCGTGATCCTGGAGGGCTACGGGCTGTCAGAGACCTCGCCGGTCGCCTCGTTTAACCACCCGGACAAGCCACGCAAGCCCGGGTCGATAGGCACGCCGATCCTGGGCGTGGAGATGAGGCTTGTCGGTTCCGACGGCGGCACCGTCCCGCAGGGGGAGGTGGGAGAGATCGCTATCCGCGGCCATAACGTCATGAAGGGGTACTGGGAGCGGCCGGAGGCCACGGCCGACGCCATTCCGGACGGCTGGTTCCGCACTGGTGATCTCGCGCGGATGGACGAGGACGGCTATTACTACATCGTCGACCGCAAGAAGGAGATGATCATCCGCGGCGGTTACAACGTGTACCCACGCGAGATCGAGGAAGTGCTGTACGAGCACCCCGCGGTGGCCGAGGTCGCCGTCATCGGCATTGCGCATTCCGAACTCGGGGAGGAAGTAGCGGCGGCCGTCGCGCTCCGGCCCGGTGCGAGCGCTACGCCAGAAGAGTTGCGCGCGTTCGCCAGGGACCGAGTTGCGGCCTACAAGTACCCGCGGCACGTGTGGCTGGTCTCCGAGCTGCCGAAGGGACCCACCGGCAAGATCTTGCGGCGAGCGGTCCGCCCGCCCGAGGAGCTGCAGTGACCGGCGGATCCAGGGCCCGCGCGGGCAGCGAGGGCACCGCGGGCGCCTACCCCGGCAACGGCGACGGCTCGCGACGCGCGCAATCGGGCCGACCCGGGCCCTGGCAGGAGGCCGCCGGAGATCTGGCCGGCGCACTGGATCTTTTGCTCGCCGACGGGGCACTGGGGGTGCTGCGCCGGTTCCGGCCAGGCGGGTCAGCTGTGCGCCTCGCGTTCAGCCTGGCCAGGCACCCCGGGCTGGTCGCCGGACAGGCGGCTGGCCTCGGCGCGGAGCTCGGACGCATCGTCGCGGGCCGCTCGCAGCTTGGTCCAGACCGCAGGGACCGCAGGTTCGCCGACCCAGCCTGGGCAGACAGTCCGTGGCTCAGGAGGGCAGTTCAGGCTTACCTGGCTGCCAGCAGGTCGGCCATGGAGCTGCTGGCAGCCGCGGAGCTGGACTGGCGCGATGACGAGCGGCTCAGGTTCGTGCTGTCGAACGTGATCGCAGCAGTCGCTCCGAGCAACAACCCGCTGCTCAATCCGGCTGCTATCAAGAGCGCCGTGGACAGCGGCGGCCTGAGTATCGTTCGCGGCTTCCGTGCGCTGGCCGCCGACCTGGCGCAGCCGCCGCGCGTCCCCGCCATGATCGAGTCCGCCGCTTTCGAGGTCGGCAAGGACCTGGCGGTGACGCCGGGCTCGGTGGTGCACCGCACCGAGCTGTTCGAGCTGATCCAGTACCAGCCGGTCACCGACGTGGTGGGCGAATACCCGCTGCTGATCGTGCCGCCGATGATCAACAAGTTCTACATCACCGACCTGGCGCCGGGTCGCAGCATGACCGAGTACCTAGTCGGCCAGGGCCACCAGGTATTCACGATCAGCTGGCGCAATCCAGACGCCCGGCACCGCGACTGGGACCTGGACAGCTACGGCGCCGCGGTCGTCGAGGCGCTGGACGCGGCGCGGGCGATAACTCATGCGGCGAAGGCGAACATCTGCGCGCTGTGCTCTGGCGGCATCGTCTCGTCCATGGCTGGCGCGCACCTCAGCACGATCGGCCAGCTCGACCACCTAGCCTCCCTCTGCCTCGGCGTGACGGTCCTGGACCAGGCGCGAGCTGGCACCGCAGGCGCCTTCATCGACCGGGCAACCGCAGCAGCGGCGATCGCCGCGTCCGGCGCCCGCGGCTACCTGGACGGCCGCACGCTGGCGGAGGTGTTCGCCTGGCTCAGGCCAGACGACCTGATCTGGAACTACTGGGTCAACAACTACCTGCAGGGCAAGCCGCCGCCGGCATTCGACATCCTCTACTGGAATGCCGATACCACGAGGCTGCCTGCGGCGCTGCACCGAGATTTCATCCGGCTGGCGACGGACAACTCCCTCACCAAACCTGGTTCTGCGTCGATGCTCGGCTCGCCGGTCGACCTCTCCAAGGTCGACCTGGACTGCTACGTCGTGGCTGGCATTGCCGATCACTTGTGTCCATGGCAGTCGTGCTATCGCAGTACGCAACTGCTGGGCGGCCACGTCTCCTTCGTCCTGTCCAATAGCGGGCACATCGCCTCGATGGTCAACCCGCCAACCAACCCGAAGGCGTCGTTCCAGACGGCACCCGAGAACCCGGCCGACCCCCGCGCCTGGCTGGCCGACGCCACGACCAGCAGCGGAAGCTGGTGGCCGCATTACTCGTCCTGGCTGGCCGCACGCAGCGGAGCGGAGCGAACCAGCCGAAGCAGGGCCGGCCGCAAGGGCTTTGAAGTGCTCAGCGCCGCCCCGGGAACCTATGTCCACGACCGATAGCGTGCGCAGCGTCCCCGTCGGCGGGCAGGTCGTCAGGACCGCCGTGCGGCCGGCCCGCACGGGCTGGCCGCTCCCCCGCCGCGGCCGCGCCGAGCAGACCGACCGCGTTCCGCTCCTGCTCATCAACGGCATCGGCGCCAGCCTTGAGCTGCTCGAGCCGTTCGTCGGTGAGCTGGCCCCCAGCATCGAGGTCATCAGGTTCGACGTACCTGGAGTCGGTGGATCGCCGCTGCCGTCCGCGCCGTACCGCTTTACCGGCCTCTGCAGGCTGATCGCCGAGATGCTGACCAAGCTCGGCTACGGCCAGGTCGACGTGCTCGGCATCTCCTGGGGCGGCGGGGTCGCTCAGCACTTCGCCGCCTTCCAGCGATCCCGGTGCCGACGCCTGGTGCTGGTCAGCACGGCGACGGGGGCGCTGATGATCCCGGCCAGGCCCGCCGTGCTGGCCCGGATGGCTACCCCCCGCCGATACTACGATCGCGGCTTCCTGGCGCGGGTCGCCGGCGACCTCTACGGCGGCAGCGCAAGGATCGATCCCTACCGGATCACCACGGCAATGAACGCCCGCAACAGGGTCGGCTCCGGTCGCGGCTACCTCTACCAGCTCGCCGCCGGAGCCGGCTGGACGAGCGTGCCGTTCCTGCCGCTGCTGCGCCAGCCGACGCTGATCGTCGCAGGCGACGACGACCCGCTGATCCCGCTGGCCAATGCCCGGCTGATGCACCGCCTGATCCCGAACTCCAGCCTGCACGTGTACCGCGGCGGTCACCTCGGCCTGGTCACCGAGGCGGCCGAGCTCGCGCCGGTGATCAGCCGGTTCCTGGTCGCGCCCGACCCTCGCTCCGCGGGCGCTGGCAGCGCCAGAGCGACAGCCGCCAGTCCGGCTACGGCTAGTCCGGCTACGGCAAGTCCGGCGGCGCAACCGGCTGGAGAGTGAAGGGAGATTTCGGGGTGGATCCGGTTCTGGATGCTGACATCTACGCCCTCGAGCAGCTGCTCGATGACAACGGCCGCCAGCTTCTCACGGCGGTCAGGGAGTTCATGGAGAAGCAGGTCGCGCCCGTCATCAACCACTACTGGGTCCGCGAGGAGTTTCCGCACGAACTGGTGCCGGGGCTGGCATCGCTGGGCATCGCCGGCATGGCGTGCGCGGGGTACGGCTGCCCCAGCGGCGGAAGCCTGCTGGACGGCATGATCGCGCTGGAGCTGGCCCGAATCGACCCGTCGATCGCCACGTTCATGGGCGTCCACGGCGGGCTGGCTATGGGATCGATCTACTTGTGCGGCTCGGAGGAGCAGAAACAGCGCTGGCTCCCGGAGATGGCGCGAATGGACAAGATCGGCGCGTTCGCGCTGACCGAGCCGGACGTCGGCTCCGGCGCGGCGGGTGGCCTCACGACGACCGCCGCCAGGAACGGCGATGACTGGGTGCTCAACGGCCAGAAGAAATGGATCGGCAACGCCACCTTCGCGGACTACACCGTCGTCTGGGCTCGCGACCTTGCTGACAATCAGGTCAAGGGCTTTGTGGTCGAAGCCGGCGCCAAGGGATACCGCCCGGAGAAAATGCGTAACAAGATCGCCCTGCGGGTCGTGCAGAACGCTCAGATAACCCTCGACAACGTGCGCGTCCCCGAGGAGAACCGGCTCCAGGCCGCTAACTCTTTCAAGGACACGGCCAAGGTGCTGCGGCTGACCCGGGCAGGTGTGGCGTGGCAGGCGACCGGCTGCGCCCGCGGCGCCTACGAGCACGCGCTGGCCTACGCCCGGCAGCGGCACCAGTTCGGTAAGCCGATCGCCGCGTTCCAGCTCGTCCAGGACCTGCTGGTACGGATGCTGAGCAACGTCACGGCGTCGGCCAGCCTGTGCGTTCGGCTCTCCCAGCTACACGACCAGGGGCTGGCACAAGACCACCACTCGGCGCTGGCCAAAGCCTTCTGTACCGTGCGCATGCGGGAAACAGTCGGCTACGCCCGCGAGCTGCTCGGCGGCAACGGGATCCTGCTGGAGAACCAGGTCGGCAGGTTCGTCGCCGACGCCGAGGCCATCTACTCCTATGAGGGCACCCGCGAGATCAACACGCTGATCGTCGGCCGCGCCATCACCGGCATCGGCGCCTTCGTCTGACCGGAGGAGACATGCGCTTCGCGTTCAAGACAGCACCGCAGAACACCACCTGGACCGACATGCTGGCGGTCTGGCGTGCGGCCGACCAGATCGAGATCTTCGAATCCGGCTGGCTGTTCGACCACTTCTACCCGATAGTCGGCGACTCGGCTGGCCCGTGCCTGGAAGGCTGGATGACGCTGGCTGCGCTCGCGCAGGCGACCAGCCGCCTGCGCCTCGGCACTCTGGTCACCGGAATCCACTACCGGCACCCGGCGGTGCTGGCCAAGATGGCCGCGGCCATCGACATCGTCTCGGGCGGACGCCTGGAGCTCGGCATCGGGGCCGGCTGGAACGAGGAGGAGTCCGGCGCCTACGGCATCGAGCTCGGCAGCCCGCGCGAGCGCAGTGACCGGCTTGAGGAAGCCTGCCAGGTACTTATCGGCCTGCTGTCGCAGGAGACCACCGACTTCCACGGCAGGTACTACCAGCTGGCCGCCGCGCGGTGCGAGCCGAAAGGACCGCAGCAGCCGCACCCGCCGATCTGTATCGGTGGCAGCGGCGAGCGCCGGACGCTGCGCACCGCAGCCAGGTACGCCCAGCACTGGAACTTCCTCGGCGGCCCGCCAGCCGACTTCGCTCGCAAGCGTGACGTGCTGTACGGGCACTGCCAGGACGTCGGCCGCGACCCGAAGGAGATCACGCTGTCGGCGCATGTGCGGCTGGGCACCGATCACGACACGGGTGCTACCGCCGAGCAGATCGCCGCGCTCGCCGACGAGGGACTCGACCTGGCGATTGTCTACCTGCTGCCGCCCCTGACGCCGGCTGTGCTTGCCCCGCTGGCCGAGGCGCTGACCCCGCTCAAGGAGGCCGGCACCTGATGGCTGGCTGCCGGAGCCCTGCCCGCCGGTCAGCGCCTAACGCCGTCCGCTCAGCGCTCAGCCGGCTCCGCTCCTGCCGGGCCCAGCCGTAGCCAGGTACCGGGGCCAAGGAGGACCGAGTCAAACCGGCCGTCTGGGAGCCGCCTGAAGCGGGCCAACTCCCCCGACTGCTGCAGGCCAGGCCCGATCGTGAAGGTGTCGGGTTGTCCGGCTGGCTCGAGCACGCACCGCCAGGCCGGGTCGGACGGATCGACAAAGGTCAGCTTGCCGTCGCGCCACTCGAGCCGTAGCACGACGGCGAAGGTGGCGGATGCGTAGCTGCCGAGCAACTGCCTGAACTCCTCGGGTACCGGTGCTGGCAGGGTTATCGCTGGCGGACTGGCCCGGGCCAGTCGCCGGGCTGCGCAGCCTAGCTCCATCGCCAGGCTCGAGGCCGGGGCGCTCCCGTTGACCAGTGCGATGGCGCCGACGCGCGCGGCGCGGTCAAAGCAGATGCAGGCAGAGAAGCCCGGCAGGCCGCCACCGTGCTGGATCCAGGTGACGTCGTCCTGGCGGGCTGCATACCAGGTGATCCCCCACGCACTGGTCCACGCCTCGTCGCTCAGGTACCTCGGCTTGTGCATCTCGCGCAGCCACGCGCCGGCCAGCACTGGCGATTCCACCGGCTCGTCGGCGTGGGCACTGAGCTGGAAGCTGAGCCAGCGGGCCATGTCCTGCACGTCCGACCACAGGCCGCCCTCGGCCCAGACTTGCGGCGCGTCCGGGGCTGTGGCCAGTTCATCGCTGAACGTACGGACCCGGTAGCCGGTCGCGCGCCTGGCGGCCAGGGCCGGACTCAGCGGCTCGAACGCGGTTGCCGACATCTCCAGTGGCTCGAGGATGCGCTGCCGCACGTAGTCGGTATACTCGGCCCCGCTAGCGCGGTGCACGATCTCGCCGAGCAGCTGGTATCCCAGGTTGGAGTACTTCGGCTGAGTGTTCGGCGGCCAGCTCGCCGAGCCACCTGACCGCCGGGTCGTCCAGGCCGAGCGCCCCGGCGTCACGCAGTTGCATGATCGCCGTGCCGGTGAAGGTCTTGGTGACCGAGGCTATCCGGTACAGCGTGCTGGGCGTCGACGGGCGCCCGGCGGACGCGTCGGCAAATCCCGCGCCCTCGGCCCAGGCGAGCTCGTGGCCGTGCACGACTCCGGCAGCGGCCCCGTACACCCGATTGTCCTTGACGAAGGAAGCCAGCTTCGCTTGGAACTCCGGCTTTCCTCCCGCCGCTGGGCTCGCCATAGACTGCCGCCTTCCTGTAGCTGGGCTCTTGCGGGAACGCGCTCGGCCCCCGGTGGCCGTCCTCCGCCGGCAACTGTCCCCGCGGGCGGCTAGCCGACCGGATCGGCTGGCTCCTTCACCGGTTCGGGCCGCGGCGCGCTGACCACCTGGACCGATTGGGCCAGCCTGATGATGCCCCAGACCGCCGCCAGCACGGCTGCCGCCTCGATGACGATCCGGACCGGCTGGACCGCGACGTCTTCGTCGTAGATCACTATTCCGAGCACCGAGCCGACGATGGGCTCGAGCACGGCGAAGGCGGGCAGCGATGCCGGTATGCCGCCGGCCCGGAAGCCGTTCTGCTGCATCGTGAAGGTGGTCAGGCCGACCACGGCCAGCAGGTAGAGCCGCACGTCGACCAGCACCCCCAGGTGATGCCCAACCGCCAGGTAGGCGGCCGTCTTGGTCAGCGCGTCAGTCACGCCTGCGCAGATACCTCCGCCGATGCTCAGCACCAAGGCCCGGTGAGCCCCGATTCGCGGCGCCAGCAACCAGCACAGCCCAGCCACGACCACGGCACCGGCCGCGACGACGCCGAGCGGGCCGGCGCCCGCAGCGCGCTGGCCACCAGACGGCATTCCCGCGACGAGGAAGACGGCCAGGCCGCCGATCGCTGCTACCGCCGCAGTCCATTCCATCCGGTGCATTCGGCGTCCGTCCGCGCGCGCGGCCAGTAGCAGCGCAAACAGCAGGCCGAAGGGAAGCACGGGCTCCACCATCACCAGCCTGCCGAGCTCGAGGGCGGCCGCCTGGAGTCCGAACCCGGCGATCATCGCCACGAGGCTGACTTGCCATCTGCGTGCCCTGGCTAGCCGGAGCAGAATGCCCGGATCAAAGGACGTCGACTCAGGCAACTGCGCAGCGGCCCGCCGCTGGTTCACCGCGGCGATCGCGTAGCACGCCGCCCCGAGCACAGCTAGCACCATGGCTAGAGCCTGTTGGGGCGCCCCGGTCACCGAGCTGGCACCTGCCCTTCTGGCCGCCCGAGCCGCCGGGCATGACAAAGAAGACTAACCCGTACGTACTGTTGCACACAGGGGAGTCTCCAGCTAGTCCTCTTAACTGCCGGCACCGGCTGCGGGTTCCGGCCGATGCGAACCTGAGACCTACCGGCCCAGCACCTGGTCGCGGATCGCGGCCCAGCGCAGCGAGTCCCTGATTCCGTCGGCCACCGAATACCTGGTCTGCCAGCCGAGCAGCTGCCGGGCACGCTCGTTGCGGGCGTACGCGCCGGGCACGTCGCCTGGCCGCCTTGGCGCCTCCACTGCCGCGACTGGCCTGTCGACGACGGTGTTGAACGCGGCCAGCAACTCGCGCACCGTCGTGCCGGTACCCGTGCCGAGGTTGATCGCGATCGAGGACGCCTGGCCCAGCACGTCGTCGAAGGTTCGAAGAGCGGCGACATGCGCCGCCGCCAGGTCCCACACGTGCACGTAATCCCTGATCCCCGTGCCGTCCCGGGTGGGATAGTCGGTGCCGGTGATCGGAAATGGCTGCCCAGACCCGTGCGCTTCGATGAGCTTCCCGAGCGCATGCGTCGGGTAGCGCACCTGCAGGCCGGTGCGCAGGCGCGGGTCCGCTCCGATCGGATTGAAGTACCGCAGCGAGACGAGCCTCAGCTCGCCCGCCGCGGCGATGTCGGCGAACATACCTTCGCAGGCGGCCTTTGTTCGCGCGTACGGGCTGGCTGGCCCTATCGGGGAGTCCTCGCCGACCCCGTCCGGAGCCGGCTGGTAGATCGCCGCCGACGAGCTGAACAGCAGCCGGCCGCACCCGTTGCGCTGCACATGCCGCAGCATCTCCAGGCTCTTGGTCACATTCCACTCGTAATAGCGGGCCGGGTCGCTGACAGACTCCGGCACGACGATCAGCGCCGCGCAATGGACGACAGCCGTGATGTCGGAATGCTCGGCGAAGATCTTGTCGACCAGCGCGCCGTCGGCGATGTCCCCCTCGTAGAAGTCCCGGCCACGGGTGAACTCCCGGCGACCCGCGACCAGGCTGTCCAGGATCACCGGTGCGATCCCGGCGTCTAGGCATGCGGAGGCGACGGTGCTGCCGATGTAGCCCGCTCCCCCCGTGACCAGGACCTTCACCATCGCCCCCTCGCTCGACAGGCCGCGCGCTGAATGCTACCGGACACCGATCTTGTGGCCAGCCCGACTTCAACGACCGGGGCGCCTACCGCGTCCAGACCGGCGCTGGGCCGGGCGCGACTGAGTTGGGGTGGGTCTAGGCGCGGTCGGCACGGGTCGTGTGCAAGAAGATGATCAGCACGACGAACAGTACAGCGACTGCGGCGGGCGTTACCGTGCCGACCCAGTCGAAGCCCGGGCTGGGCGGAAGCGGGATCGACAGGCCTTGGCGTGCCGCCACTTCCTGCATGAACTTGCGCTGGGCGAGGGTGGGGCCGCTGCTGAGA
>JASHSO010000342.1 GCA_030038715.1 Streptosporangiaceae bacterium | reverse complement strand
ACTGGTCCAGCCGGATCGGTGCGTAGTCGCGATGCAGCAAGACCGTAATCAGCATCGGTCCGGCCAGGCATGCGAGCACTTCCAGCCCAGCGAGCCACCAGCTCAGCGAAGCGGATGAGGACGGTGTCAGCAGCACGCCGATGGCTGCACCGACGGCCGCCCCCGGCAGTACGGTCACGGCGCTGCCGACGAGGACGGCGACCCCGAGCTGACGGCGGCCCGCCCCGCGAGCCCGCAGCACGGCAAAGTCCCCCCGCCGCTGCTCGGCCACCAGCCAGCCGGCCAGTAGCACGACTGTCGCCGCAAGCACGGCGAGGCTGACCGAGAACAAGTCGAGCACGCTGCCGACAGACGCAGCCTCGGCATCGAACTCGGCCAGCAACGACGCGGTGCCGGAAGCCATCGCGATCGACAGCGGGACCTGCGACCTGGCTGGCGAGCAATGGACCGACACGCGGAACTTCTGGCCGCGCTTGGTGTGGCTTGGCCCCGTCGCAGAGCACCGGCTGGCAGTGGACCTTGTCGCGGCGGTGAGCTGTCCGGCAGTCGCGAGCGCTCCAGCTAGCTGCTCTTGCAGTCCGCCCGCCTGCGCCGCCGTGAGCTGACCGAGGCGGAGCGGGAACATCCAGGTGATCTGGGTGGCAGCCATGTTGAACCTGGCTTGCAAGGTGCTGACAGCGTCGGCCGAGATGAAGGCGGCTCCCAACCAGAAGGCGTAGCTGCCCACGTAGGTGATGGCTGGCGCCGCCGCGACCGGATCGACGGTCCAGAACGGCGCCGCCGCGTCGCGCGGCTGCACGATGCCCGTCACGGCCAGCACGGTGCCGGTTCCCGGCAGCGGCAGCCGCGAGCCGATGCCAAGCCCGAACCGCCGGGCGGTCGGCCGGGTGACTGCGACCTGCACGAGGGTGGCAGCACTGCCGCCGCCGACCGGCAGCCGCCCGGCAACTAGGCGCACGTTCGATGCCAGCGTGTCCCGATAAGTGAGCTCGAGTTTGGGCGGCAGGGCTGACTGCGCCGCTGTGGCATGGTCGGTGACAACGACCGGCGGCGTCGTCAGGCTGAACCAGTCCTCCGCCGCCGGGCCGAGCGGCAGTCCGCGCAAGTTCCGCCGAAGCTGGCCTGCGGCCCGCTGCATCTGGCTGGCGGACAGGCCCCCCGACTCGCCGGTGCCCATCGCGCTGTCATCGATGCTGCCGGTCACTGTCTTGTCGGTAGCCGGTGCCGCAGCGATGAACTGGCGGAAAGCGGCGGTGCGCAGCTGCGCGGCGGCGCGCGGGCCGACCACAGCCAGCAACGTGCACAGGCAGGCCAGCAACCCTAGCGCGACTGTGGCCGCCGATGCGGTGCCGGTCAGTGCGCGCCACCGCAGCGCCAGGAAGACCCCGAGCCTGCGCATTATGCCGCCGCCTCGGTCGCCCGCAGTTCCGCTGCGGGGTCAGGCCGGCGCAGCGCGCTGATCGCCGCGGCCAATACCGGAACGACGGGCAGGCCCGCTGCTAGCCCGATGACCCAGGCCCACGGCACCGTGACGAGAACCGGCGGGACTGGCAGACCGCCAGTCGCCGTGAGCGTGAGCGCCGGGACCAGCAGGTGTGCCAATCCGACGCCGATCAGCAGGCCGAACGCGGCGGCCGGAACGCTGATCAGCGCTTCCTCCAGGCAGAACAGTCCAGCCTGCGACGCAGCTGGCACGCCGAGTGCGCCGAGCAGCGCATGCCGAGGTCGCCGTTCCCGCGCGCTCGCAGCCACGCTGACGCAAAAGCCCATGGCCGCGAGCAGCGCGGCGGCGGCAGCCACCAGCGCTGCCGCCTGAACTGGCGCTGCCGATACCGGGTCGCGCGCCAGCCGTCGTGCCACTGCCGTCACGTCGGCGACCGCGGCGCCGGCCGGAAGGCCCGGCGGGATGGCACCGGTGCTGGTGTCCAGCCACCACTGCGTCACTGGCAGGGTGCCTCCGGCGTCCAAGCTGGCCAGCGCGTCCTGCACGGCAGCCTGGTCAGCCACCAGCGTGCCCCCGCCAGGGAATGCCGCGACGGTGGCCACGACCTTGCACGTGACCTGCTCTCCGGCGACGGTGACGGCAAAGTCCGAGCCCGTCCGCAGGCCGTTGGCCGCCGCGAACCCCGCGGTGGCGATCACGGGAACCGGCGGTCCCGCCGGGATGCTGAGGTCCAACTCTGCCGGGCCTGGCGACGGCGCCGCCAGGCCCGGCGGCCCCGGTACCAGTGGCCCGTGGCCGGGACTGAACGTGATGCGCTCGGCGCCGCCCGAACTGACCACGCTGTCAATCGTTGGCTTCACTGCGCCGTCGGAGATGCCGCCCAGCACGGCGATCACGGCCGCTAGTCCGGGGTCGGCGGGCTGCGCCTGCCATCCAGCCAGTGTCCGCCCGTCAGCGATCGGCCGTGAGAACGGCCCGGTTGCGGCCAGGCTGACCGAGCTGCCGTCCAGTTGCAGGACGGCCCTTTCGTTGGCCGCCCTGGCGTGCGCGGACCCAGGGTAGGCCGGCGTGGCGTAATTGAACGAGATACCGATGAGCCGAAGCGGATAGGCGGCACCCGCACTAGCCAACCGGGCCACCAGCGAATGCGGCTTGCCGTCGGCGGCCATGGCACTGGTCGGGACGGAGTATCCGACGCCGTCGGCGTCCTGCACGGTCAGTGTCGCCGATATCGGCCCCATCCCCGCCGGACCGATCATGCTCGCAGTGATCTCAAGCCGGGCCGGCCTGCCGGGCAGGACAAGGCCGGCGGGCCGCACGGCTATGGCGCGGAACAGCCGCGCGGCCGGCTCGCTGGTAAGGTCGGGCTGCAGCACCACGGTGCGCGCAGCGAGTGCTGAGTCCAGGACCAGAAGCTGCCCGGACCCGACAAGCGGCACGGCACTGACCGGCATGGCTGTCGTAACCGTCGGCAGCCCGGCAATGCGGCTCACGCCAGTCAACGGCTCGGGCGGCACCCACTCAACCCGGACTGGCGCGCCGACAGCGAACGCGGCCTGAGCGCGCACCGACTGCTTCCAGCTCTGGTACTGGGCGAGCGCGAGAGTGCACGCACCGACCGCCAGGACGGCCAGCAGCGCAGGCCCCGCCTGCCGCACCGGGCGGCGGCTGATCTCCCAGCTTGCCATGGCGTAGCCGAGCCGCCGGCCCCGCGCGGCCAGCCGGTCCAGGCGCCGTACCGCGGCAGGCAGCAGCCGGAGCGGCACGATGGCGAGGCCTGCGAGCGCGAGCGTGGGCGCGACGGCGATGACCGGGTCGATGCCAGACCCGCCGGCGGCTGAATAGCTGCGCAGCTCCCGGACGGCAAGCAGAGCCAGCACGATGAGCGCCAGGTCGATGCCGACTGCCAGCACAGTCGCGATCGGTAGCGGCCGCCCGTGGCGCAGCCGCAGCCGCGCAGAGCGCGACGGCCGCACGGCCGGCCAGATGACGATGCCGAGGCACAACAGCGCAAGGGCCGCCGCGACCAGCCAGACCGAGCCGCCGGGAGGGGCCGCACGCAGGGGCTGGCCGGTCAGGTGCGCCAGCAGCGCGGCCGACAGCCAGCCACCAGCGACCGCGCCGAGCGCTGCGCTTACGCCCACTGCGAGCGCGGCCTCGGCCGCGTTCGGACCGAGCAGTTTCCGGCGGCCCGCGCCACGGGCGGTCAGCAACGCGGTGTCCCCGTCGCGGTAGCTAGTCAGCAGCCTGCTGGCGAGCGCGAGCGCGGTCGCCGCCAGCAGCAGCAACTCCAGCCCGCTGATGAGCACCAGCGACCTGGCCGCGGCGAGGCCGGCGGCAGCGTCGCTCAGCGTCTGGGGCATGCCCGTACTGGCCGTGAGCTGGCCAGCCTGGTCGAATGTGGACACGGTGGCGCGCAGCCGGTCGGCCAGCGACGTCAGCGCGGCGGGGCTGATGCTGGCTACCCGCGGCAGCGCAACGAGCGACAGCTCGCTGGTGTTGAGCGGCCCGCCATGGCTCGCGAACGCGGCAGGGCTGACAATGGCCGGCCCGTAACTGGCGAACCCGGCACCCACCGTGACACCGGTGGTTCCGATGAGGTCGACCAGCCAGTACCTGCTCGCGGGCCGTTCCGGCCGGTACAGGCCGGTGACCCGCAAGCTGACCCGACTACCGGTGGTGAGATCGCGGAGGCTGACCACTGACCCGGTGCGGAGCCCAAGATCGGCGGCGGCGCTGGCGGGCAGCGCAGCCGGTATTGGCCTGCCCGATCGCGGAGGCGTCGGCCATGACCCGCTGGTGAGCCTGGCGCTTGCCCGGATGCCGTCGACGGCAGCCGCCTGGATGGCCGGGACCTGACCCGCTGGCTGCGCTACGCCAACAGCCAGGCTGTCGGACCAGATGGCCGAGTAGAACCGATAGGGCACACTGCCGAACGCGGCATTCAACTTCGCGCGAACTCCCGCGAGCTGCGTCGCGAGCCGGTCGCTGGCCGTGCCGGACAGGGCTACCGACATCGCACCGGATCGGGCTAGCTGGCCGTCCACGGCCGCCGCCAGAGTGCCGGCGTAGAAGGTCGCGAGCGTGCAAACCAGCGTGGACGCCACCAGGACCGAGGCAGCCAGGCAGCCAACAAGCGGCCACGCCGAGCTCATCCGGCGGACAGTGAACGATCGAAGCACCCAGCCCTGCCTCTGTCTGGACGACCGGGCAGGCGGCCGCCCAGCCAGTCCCTAGCAACATAGGATGACGGCGGGGTTGAGGGAAAGAATCGCCGTGTCGCCCACGGTCCTGGCCGCGCCGTCCGCAGGCTCAGGCCGCTCGCCGGGCGCCGTCAGTCCGGTCCTTCTGACCGGCCGCGCCCGCGTCGTTGGCGCTACCCGAAACAAGACAGGTTGACGCATTGGGGCGGGGTTCGATTGGCCGCGGCGCGGTTCCCGCCGTCGTTGACCGAACCACTCGGCGCCACGATGCCATGGCCCGCGTTGCCCAGCGCCACATTGTCAGCGAAGGTGACGGTGCCTCCCGCGGTGGACTGTACTTCGATCCCGTCGCCACCGTTGCCCACCGCGATGTTGCCCGACACTGTCGCCGGACCGCCGCTTGCCTGCCAGGCGATGAGGATCCCGTCTCCTTCGTTGCCGAGCAGCCTGTTGCCGGTGATGGTGCCGAGCTGTGTGCGGGACGTGATCTCGATGCCCACGCCTGCGCCCGCGATGGTGTTGTCAGAGACGGTCCTTGAGATTGTGGAGTCCCCGAGATTCATCCCGACCCCGTAACCAGTGATCGTGTTGTCGGAGATGACGCCATCGACAAGTGGGGCCGAGATGGCCGTGTCATCCGGCGGGCCGCCCAGGAACTCGTTGTACTCGACGTACACCGTGTTTTGCCCGGTAGCGAAGCCCGCACCGTGAATGAACACGTTGTCCCGCACTGTTGGCTGGCTATCCGAGGCGGTGTTCGCCCATCCGGCGCCGTCGAATGTCAGGTGCTGGTAGACGTTGCCGGGACTGGCATTGCAGACGCCAGGGCCGCTGCCCAGGACCCGGCCGTTCTCGAGCGTGGCGGGGCTAAGGCCAGCCAGGACAATTGCGGCGTCCGCGCAAGTCGAGGCAGCAGCAGTCGAGGTGACTGTATGACCGCCCAGGTTGACGGTGATCGGCCCCTGAGCCGGGACAACTTCGAGTGCAGTGCCGACGCAGGTGAGGTTCTGAGTGAGCACGACCGACTGCGTGATCTGGTCACCACACGTAATCGCGCCCGGCGTGCTGGCCTGGACCACGGGAGCGTCCAGTACCAGCAGCGTGGCCGCTAGTACCGACCCGACTGCCGGCCAGAGAAGCCGACGGTATCGGCGGGGGTGCGCGACAGCGGTAAGGCCCGGACCGGCAATGGGAGAGTGCGCGTGTTCCCGGTGATTAGGTACGGCCATGACGTCCTCCCCAATGTGGGGGGGTTCAACATGGTGCTGCCGAATCCTGAATGGGCCATCGGTGAACTGCCATTAAGCGAATTCTGGCCTTCCCCGCTTAATGTGCCTTGAAACCCTAGGCACAACGCCTCAGGCGTAAGGGGCGTGCGGTCCGCGCCGTACCGCAGCGTCCGCGAGGTCGATCGTGCGCGGGCCCGGGTCAGGACGGTTGCGCGGTGGCCGCAGCCTCGCTGTCAGGCTTGGACGCCGCCGCGTAACCCGTACCGCCTGCCGGCAGACCTGACTCCTGGCCGTAACGCCACTCCCTGACGGCCATGGCAAACAGGCTCGGTACCAGGTCGGTCGACCTGCGCAGCACCCACGCCGTTCCCTTCGTGGCCATCCAGGCCAGCTCTGCCATCCGGGTCGGCGGCGGGTTCATCGGCTCGCTGTCGGGCGGCGCGGTGACCGGGTAGCCGGCGTCGGCCAGCATGGCATGGAACTTGCGCGCGATGAGTCGGTGTCCTCGCTCGCTCGGGTGCAGGCGGTCCACCGCCCACATCCGGGGATCGTAGGTGTCCTCGTCCTCCGCGGCATCGAAATGCATGGTGCCGAAGCGCTCGGCCACCATGTCCATCACGTAATTGACCTGGTGCGCCCGCCGGGCTAGCGGCCGGGCCAATACGGCTGGCAGGCCAAGCATGCGCCCAGGGTCAGGCAGCCTCATCGTGAGCACAACGGCGCCGGCCGCGCGCAGGGCCCCCACAGTATGCGCGGCGGCGGCACCGATCCCGTCCGGGTCAAAGTTCGCGCGGAGGGTGTCGTTGACGCCGATCACCACGCTGGCAACATCCGGCCGCAGTTCCAGCGCGCGCGGAAGCTGGTCAAGCTCCAAGTCGGCCATCAGCGCTCCGTTGGTCGCCAGGATGTGCAGCGACGGGTCCGGCAGGCCCTCGGCCAGCAGTGCCGCCCACCCGCGCCATCCCCGCCGACCGGTTTGTTCCAGCCGGATGGGGTCCCCGACGCCCAGAGTGATCGAGTCGCCGAGGGCGACGAAGGTCGTCACGCCGCCACCGCCGCGGCTCGGTCCAGGGTGCCATGCGCATCGAGCACGGCCTCATAATGCCCGATCAGCTCGTCACACATGACCGGCCAGCTTCGCCTGAGTACGACATGCCTGCCCGCCTGGCCCTGCGCCGCTCGCAACTCTGGGTCGCAGGCGAGCTTGGCGACCGCCTCAGCCATCGCCGCCGGGTCGCCGGGCGCGACCAGAAAGCCAGTCATGCCGTCCCGTACGAGGTCGAGTGGGCCGCCCGCGGCCGGAGCAACAACCGGCAGGCCACTCGCCGCGGCTTCCTGCAGTGTCTGGCCGAAGGTGTCGTGCGGGCCGCTGTGCACGAAGACGTCCAGACTCGCGTAAAGGCTGGCCAGGTTCTCCCCGCCGCGCTGGCCGAGGTAAACAGCGGACGGGACAGCGCGCCGGATGGCAGCCTCGGCCGGCCCGCTTCCAACGATCACCAGCCGCACCCCCGGAAGCGTCGCAACCTGGGCGAGCAAGTCGACTCGCTTCTCGACCGCGAGCCGGCCAACGTAGCCGACCAGGACCTCGCCGTTCGGCGCGAGCTCGGCACGGATCCTGGTGCTGCGCTTGGCCGGGTCGAACCTGTTGCAGTCGACTCCCCTGGCCCACACCCACACCCGCTCGACTCCGTGCGCGCGCAGCTCAGCCGCCGTTGCCGTGCAGGGTGACAGCGTGCGATCGGCAGCGTTGTGGATCCTGCGCAGGCGCCGCCAGCAGATCCCCTCGCCTAGCCGGCCAAGACGGTAGGCCTTGGCATAGGCGGGCAGGTCGGTAGCGTACACGGCAACGATGGGCACACCCAGCCGCAGTGCGGCGGAGCAGCCTCCCGCGCCGAGCACGAATGGGCCCGCCAGGTGCACGAGATCGGCGCGGTGGGCCTCGATCGCCTCCCGAACGCGCGGGAGTGGTAGCCCTACCCGGAACCCGGGGTAGAGAGGCACACCCACGGACCGCACGCGGATCACGGGAAAATGAAAGGCCCGGTCTGGCCGGGCCTGTCCGTTAACCGCCTCTGGCGCGATGACAAGCGGATCGTGGCCTCGGCTGATGAGGTGCTCCGCCACGCGCACCGCGGTGTGCGCGACACCGTTGACATCCGGCGGAAAGGACTCCGTCACATACGCGATTCGCACGCTCACACCGTTGGTCATCTGCCTGCTAGAAACGGTCGCTATACCGTGACCAACTGGCAAACCTTCGGTGACATCTCAGCCATGCCAGCTAGCACGTCGGACGGGTGTCAAGCCGCGACGAACTACCGCAGAAACTGCCGTGCGGCTCGCTCCAGATGATAGGGCACATCGTCTGCCGCCGCTCGCGGCACGCGATCGAGCTGACCACCGGCTCAAGTTCCCATAGCCGCCGCGCCTGAGCCACGGCACGGCTCACCCGACGCGAAGCGGCAAGCAACGCCAATGCCAGGGCGCTACCCAACGGGCAGCCAACGCCAGGATCGCGGGATGAACGGCAGCGGATCGGCGCGCCGCAGGGCGACGGGATCGCGGTCAAACCCGAAGGCGATGATCTGTAGCCGCAACCACGGCTCCGCGTCATCGAGGAATCCACGGAACTCCCAGCCGTCGCCCCTGTTCGCCTCCGCCCCGTAAACGGGCTCGCCATCGATGAGCACAGTGCGAGGCGACTGGTGCCAGGCCATGTCGGCGGACGGCACATGGTCCGGCTTCAGGCCTATCCGGCTGAGTTCGGCGGGACTTATGTCGATCGCGGTGGCAGGAGACGTCGGCAGACCCACCTCGATGCTCACGTACGACTCAGGCCCGCGATACTCGAGCTGCAGCGCGTCGACCTTCCTTGGCTCACTGGCACGACTTACTCCGTAGGAGCCAATTCGGCCTTCCATGTTCTCCTCGTCTACGAGGGCGATCACTTGCATGGTTGAGTGCGCAATTGCTGCTCCAAGGTCCACAACCGATCTCCTCTTCCTGGCGCGAAGGCGTGCGAGGAAGATAGAGCGAGCCTGGTTACCAGATCATTGCCGAGGCGTAACCGCTGTTCACGGGCATAGCAGAAGCAGCCCGGGGGACAGAGCGACTCCAGGCAGAGCCTCGCTGCATGGCGGCCGGCTTGGCCGCTACTGGCCCGGGCTCCTTGAGCCCGGGCAGCAGCACTACGCACATGATCGCGCCAATCCCGGTGGTGGCCAGCGGACGCGAGCTCTTCAGCTTCGGCTGCCCGGTCCTCACCGAGATCGCGGAGCCCGTCGGCTTCTCTTGCCGGGCGTCCGCCTCGCTGACGGTGGATCTGCCAGGCCGGACTGCAAATCGACCGGATGGCCGCGCATTGCCCGCTCCGGCGAGTTCCGCACCCCCGTGCTCGCTGCCGACCGGACCTGAGTCCTGCTCGGATACCTGCCACGCACCGCTTGGTAGCCGCAAAAGCTCGTCTCGATTAGGCCTTCGCCCCCGGTCAGGCCCGGCAGCTGCTGCCGGAGAATGTGTACCGCGGCGGCCGGCAATACCGCATCGGCAATCGCCAGCTCACCCCGCGGCCGCGGGGCGTCGATCGCCGCGCCGACCCGGGCCAGGGCAGCCAGCACCGCCCCGAGCCGGTCCGTTGGGGTCTCCAGGCGGGCGCGGGTCATGGGCTGGCAGACGACTGTGCCAGCGCGTTCGAGCGCCTCCGACAGCACGACGGGGGTCAGCTTGCGGAAGTCGGCCGCGGTTGTGCGCGGCGTGGCGAGAACCTGCTTGGCCGGTCCGTCGCCGACGTAGTAGCCGCAGTCCGTCATCGTCACACGGCAGTCTGTGACCTGCCATCCGTGGCGGCCCGATCGCAGCGCGTCCCGGGTGTAGGAGGTCATCGCGCCGGCAAAGCTGCCGGCTGTCTTGTAGATGTACAGCGGGATTGCGCGTGGATCTACCTGGAGACCGAAGCTGAGACCGGAGCCCGGCTCGGCAGGTTCGATCGTGAGTCCGACCGTGGCCGAGTACGGGTGATCATCTGACTGCAGAACCTCGACTGCGGATCCGGTGCCGGCCGGCCGCTCGATGTAGATCGTCGTCGTCTCGCGGAAGATGACCTCGATGCCGTAATCGCTCGCCAGGGTGGCCTGGATGACCTCCTTCTGCACCTCCCCGTACAGCGACACCGAGATCTCCTGCTGCTCATCGTCCTGGCGCACGCTGATGAGCGGGTCCTGCTCGGCTATCTGGCCAAGAGCCAGCCGCAGCTTCCCCCGGTCGGCGGGATCGCGTGCGACGACGACCGACTCCAGCGTCGGAGGCGGGAACTGAGCGGCGGCGTGGTGCGGTTCCGGCCAGCCGATGCGGTCGCCGATCTGAGCCTGGGCCAGGCCCCGGATCTTCCCGATCTGGCCGGCCGACAGGGACGGCCGCGGCGTAGCGGGCCCGCGGTCGAACACTGCAAGTGCAGTGACCTTCCCGGCCAGGTTCGCGCCGAATCGCAGCCGGTCCCGCGCGTGGACCGTCCCGGAGAACATCCGGGCGTAGGCGACCTTCTCGCCGCTGCCACCTCGCTCGATCTTGAAGATGGTCCCGGCGACCGGCCCGGCGGGGTCGCCGGCGGCAGCAGGCAGCAGCTCGGTGATGCCGGCGACGAGCTCGGCGACTCCAGCGCCGGTGATCGCCGAGCCGAAGAAGACCGGCTGCACCTGGCAGCGCGCGGTCTGCTCGGCAAGTTGTGCGCGCAGGCGCCGGTACGGGATGCCGTCACTGGCCGCGACATAGGCGGCCAGCAGCCCCTCGTCCCGCTCGGCAAGCACCTCGGCCAGCCTGAGCCGGAACTCATCGTCGGCGGGATCCCCGGGCGTGACTCCGGCACCGCTCGTCCCCGCGTCATTCACGTGTCCCATCGCGATCACGGCGAGCTGCAGCCGGGCGCGTATCTCCGCAACCGCGCGTTCTGGATCGGCGCCCGTGCGGTCGACCTTGTTCACGAACAGCAGCACCGGGATGCCCAGCCGCTGCAGCGTCCGCATGAGAATGCGCGTCTGCGGCTGGACTCCCTCCACCGCGGAGATCACGAGCACGGCACCGTCCAGCACGCTGAGGACCCGCTCGACCTCGGCGATGAAGTCCGGGTGACCGGGCGTGTCGATCAGGTTGACGCTGACGTCGCCGATCCCGAACGAGGCGACGGCTGACTTGATCGTGATCCCGCGCTGTCGCTCGAGTGCGAGCGAATCGGTCTGCGTAGTGCCGGCATCAACGCTGCCGAGCTGGTCGATGACACCGGCGGCAAACAGCAGCCGTTCGGTGAGGGTTGTCTTACCGGCGTCTACATGCGCCAGGATCCCGAGGTTGAGCGTCGTGCGCGACACGCGTCATACCCTTCGAATAGGTCCCAGAGGCCATCACGACGGACATGAACGCCTGACGCATCTACCCTCCCTCGCGGAGTCCGAACTGTGCTACGCAGTAAACCACGGCGTCGGCTGGGAACGCCGCTGGGTTTCGCGGCCGGCGGGCCAGCCGGTGTCCAGCTCGCCGCAGTACCGGTCCCACCTGTCGGCCATGTTCTCATCGGCGCCACCAGTCGCTCTCGCACGGCCGGATCCGCTGGCGGAAGGCACTATCAGCTCGGTACAGGCACTGTCACCGGCGCGCTGACGGATGCGGCATGCCGCAGTGTGGCTCTGAGCTTCACGCGCAGCACCTTGTTCTTGAAGGTCGCCACCTTCAGGCTGAACGTGGTGCCGTCGCTGGCGCTGAGGACGTGCACCCGGATGTTGCGCCAACCGCCGGCCGGCCCCTGAACCTGCAAGACAACGGCGTTGCCTGGTCGTGCGTACGGGATGCTGACCACGAGCACGTCCCGCAGGCCGCGCGGGCCAAGCTGCAGCGTGGTCGTGATCGGCGGTACCACTGTGACGTGGACTGCAGTGCTGCTGGTCGTGCCGGGGCCGGTCAGCCGGAACGCCGCGTTCGTGGCAAGGGCCGCGACGTCGAACACCACGTTGCCGTCTGCGTTGGTGTCCGCAGTGCCGGCCACCTTCCACGCCGGCTGGCCGGCCGCCCGCTCCAGCAGCGTGATCGTCGCGTCCGCGACGCCCCTGCCCGACCGGGTCAGCGTGCCGTCGATCACGGCCTGCGTGCCGGCGATGACCTGCGTGCTCGCGGCTTGCGCGCTCAGCAGCCCGGGCGCGGCCGGGGTCACCGACGGGTGCGGCGATGAGGACGGCCGAGCGCTTGGCGAGCGCTGACTCGACGGCCGGGGGCCGGGTGAGGACGAGACCGAGGGCCGTCGGCCCGGTGCCGTAGTCGGCGGCGCGGTGCTCGACGGCTTGGGGCTGTGATGCTGGGCCTCGGGCACCCCGGCGAAGCTCAGCACCGCGTGCGCAATGCGCTGCACGGGCGCGGGCAGCGCGGCCTCGTAGGCGGCTGCGGTCAGGCCGCCCGCCAGAACGATCGTGGCTGCGGCTGCCAGGCGCATCCGCCAGCCGCCTTGACCCGTGGCCGTCCGACCGGGAGGAGGAGCCGCAGGCACGAAGCGGCGCGGCCGGCGCGTGCCGCGCGCGGACGCCGTCCGGTTTGCCCGGAACATGGCAACGGCGGCCTGCTCATCGGCCAGTTCCTCCGGCGTGGGCTGAGCGGTCATGGCCTGCAGAACTTGGTCGAGCCCGGGGTCGAGGGGGCCGAACTCGTCGCGGATATCCGAGTTCATTACTCCACCCCCTCCAGCGTGGGCCGATCCGGCCGGCCAGCGAGCGCCTGCACCGCGGGATCTGCGGCCAGGGTCCGCAGGCCGCGGTGCAGGGAGACTCGGATGGCCCCGGCCGATTTTCCGAGGATCTTGGCGACGTCACGGGTGTCCAGGCCCGCTATCACGCGCAACGCGACGGCCTCAGCCTGCTCCCTGGGCAGGTCGGTGAGCAGCGCCACCGCGCCATGGACCGAGATGACGTCGAGCACCTGGTCCTCGACGAGTCGGTCGTCGGCGAGTGCGTCCAGGCCGCCGCTGTCGGGGCTAGCCGGGCGACGAGCCCTGGCACGGGCCGCGTCGATGGCGCGGTGCCTGGCGATCGTGAACAGCCAGCGTCGGAAGTCCTCCTCGTCGCCGGAGAACTTGTGCAGGTCCCGGACGACTTGAAGCCACGTCTCACTGGCCAGATCGTCAGGATCATCGCTGCCGAGGACGCGCAGAAAGCGAAGCAGCCGCGGCTGCAAGCTGCGCCACAGCTCAAGAAACCCGGCCTCATCACCCGTGCTGGCCCTGGCCAGGGCGTTCTCCAGCACGCCGGTCTGCTCCGCCATAGCGCCAGTAGGCTCGCACACCGGCGGGCATCCGGGTGCCAGATCGGCCAACCCGGAATGCCCGCCAGCACGCGTCCCCGCCGAAACTACGAGGTGACCGGCGAGATCGTGTCGACGTCGCTGATCGACTTGGCGAAGTTCCTGGTGCCGGGGAAGACCAGGCGGAACGTGGCCGGCGTCTGATGGACGTGAACGAGGTAGAAGACGTGGCCGTGCACGCGGGTCAGCTTCTCCTGGACCACGTGCCAGCGTCCCTTGAGGCCGAGTCGCTCGAGCAATACGTGCAGGTGACGCAGGTTGTACGTGCCGGCAGTCAGGTGCCCGGCGACGATGGCGGTGGTCTGGTGCGGATGAGCAACAGGCGTGCTGTTGCTGATCGTCAGCGTGGTCGGGATCCTGACGATGTCGGGCTTGACAGTGGACGCGTTGGCGGCCGCCGTCGCGCCAGTCACCGCGATCGCGGCTGTGACCGCAACCGCGCCGACTCGGGCCGCCAGGGACGTGGGTAGGCGCATTGGTCTCCTTAGGGTTCGGGCCCCGCTCGGAAGCGACGCCGGCAACATCGATGAGAGCGATGCCGCGTACGCCCAGCGTTACTGAGCCGAAGTGTGACGGCCGTCACACTCGGGCCGCGCCCATCTCCTCGCTGGCCAGCCTCCGCGCTGCACCGACGCCGGTGCCCACGCCGGTCCGCCGTGGCGATGCCGCGGTGGCGCCAAACACAGGGCCTTTCGGCACGGGGACGAGCGGTCGGCGGCAGCCAATGTCGGCGGCTTTCTCGCCAGCGACGAGGCCGCTTAGTGCACTGTTGAGGCGATCCCGCCGAGCGGCCAGCTTTTGCGACGCCCGGAGCCTTCCGACGTGGCATAACGCTGTGCAGTCAAGTCATCGCTCTTTGCGACCGACGCCTTTTGCCCGCGGCCGGCCGGCCGGAGCCGACCCTTTAT
>JASHSO010000341.1 GCA_030038715.1 Streptosporangiaceae bacterium | reverse complement strand
CCTCGCAGCCTGCCAGCACCGGAATCAGGGCCGCGGCTGCCCCCAGCGCGAGCCAGCGCCTGACCGTCACAGTCCAGCCGCTCCGGGTCACTGCATGCTCCCATCGATCGTGCGGATCTCGCGACGTCGCACAGCGTAGCCACAAGGCAGGTTCTCGCGAGCGCCGGCCCGGTGATTGCGCCGGGTGCTATCGGCGGATCGGACCCCGCTGAGCTAGGCGCCAAGCGCCGACGTCAGCGCCCTCAGGTTCTCCCCGGGCTTAAGCCGCTCGGTGTAGTACACCGAGCCACTGGCCGAGATCAGAATGGCCGTCAGACCTGCTTGCGGGTAGCTGCGCAAGGCGTCGGTGGGATCGCTGGCCAGCTCGCCGCCGTGAGTCAGTGCGGCAGCGACCTGGCTGCTCTGGGCGGTCCCGGGACCGACCAGCAGGATCGGGATGCCGCTGGCCGCCATCGCACTGACAAGGTCGGTGAGCGCAGTCGAACAGCCGCACTGCGCGGGCACGAGCGCCAGCACGGTCGTGGAGAGGTCGCGAAGTGGCACCGGTTTGCCTGCAACCGTGATGATGGCGTCGGGCAGCCGAGCGGCCGGGTGCACGACAGCGACCGGCGCGACCGGGGCCGAAGTCGTGGCGTGCGAGACCGTCGCGTGCGACGGGCTGCGAGTGACGCCGGGCTGGCGCTGATCGGTGCCCGCGGCGGTGAAGACCGTCAGCAACGTGCCGGTAATCAGGGCGAACATCAGGCAGCACGCCAGCAGTGGCAGCACGATGCCGTCCTTGGCCAGAGGGCCGAACAAACGGAGGCTACGCACCCGCCGACGGCGGGCCCGCAGCTCGCGGTGGTAGGCCTGCACGTCTCGCTCGAGTTCCCGCGCGTCGTCCGGGATCTCGATGTCGACCGGTGGCAGGCCTGTTTCGTCCCGTTCCGGTTCGCCGCCAGGATTCACGTGCTACCTCTCCGGCAGGAGCGAACGTCCTCCTTCAGTATGGGCCAACGGTCGCGGTCAGCCCACAGCGCGTCCCGGCATTCAGGCTGGGGTTCCCAGGCCCGCTGACCATGGCCCAGGGCCGGGGCAGCCGGCGGACTGCGACCGCGGCGCGCCGGTACGTAGGGAATACCGCTCCGCCAACTGAGCCATTGACCTGCATCTTTGCCGACGACGACAGCTGATCGACTCGGTTGCTCGTGGTAGGATGAGGTTCAGCGGAAGGGGTATATGCCACATGTCTTTCAAGGTCGGCGACACCGTCGTCTACCCCCATCATGGGGCTGCTCGGATCGAGGAGATCGAGACCCGTTCGATCAAAGGCGAGGATAAGACCTACCTCGTACTGAAGGTCGATAAGGGCGACCTGACGGTGCGCGTTCCCGCGGACAACGCCGAGCTTGTCGGCGTCCGGGACGTGGTCGGGCAGGAAGGGCTGGAGCGCGTGTTCGAAGTCCTGCGCGCTCCCTATACCGAGGAGCCGACCAACTGGTCGCGGCGGTACAAGGCAAACCTCGAGAAGCTGGCATCCGGCGACGTCAACAAGGTGGCCGAGGTGGTCCGTGACCTCTGGCGCAGGGACCGTGAGCGCGGTCTGTCGGCCGGGGAGAAGCGGATGCTGGCGAAGGCCAGGCAGATCCTGGTAAGCGAGCTCGCGCTGGCCGAGAAGACCAACGAGGACAAGGCCGAGGCGCTGCTCGACGAGATTCTCGCCACCTGACCGCTAGTGCCCGCGGTGCCAGCCCCGAGGGCGACCCCCGGAGCCCCCGTGTTGCCGCGCGTCGGCGTCGGAGTTGACGTCCACCCGTTTGGCGATGGCAGGCAGCTTTACCTTGCCTGTCTGCTCTGGCCGGGGGAGCAGGGCCTGGCCGGGCATTCCGATGGTGACGTGGCGGCCCACGCCGCGTGTAGCGCGCTCCTGTCGGCCGCCGGGCTGGGCGACCTTGGTGCGCAGTTCGGGACGGACCGGCCGGAGTGGGCTGGCGCACCAGGCGCCGCGCTGCTTGCGGAAAGTGCCAGGCTAACCGCCGGCGCTGGCTTTTCTATTGGGAACGTGGCCGTCCAAGTCATCTGCGCTCGGCCACGAATTGCCGCCCGGCGGGAAGAGGCCGAGCACGCCCTGTCAGCCGCGCTCGGGGGTGCTCCGGTCAGCCTGTCGGCAACGTCCACCGATGGGCTCGGGCTAACCGGCCGAGGCGAGGGCATCGCGGCTATCGCCACGGCTGTCGTTGGTCGGCCGGGCTCTTAGCGGCCCGGTTCTGACGATCTGGCTGTAGTGGTCAGTCTGGGGGTTAGTAGCCCGGTTCTTCCGATTCGGCGGGCACGCCGCCTGGTTCGTCTTCTTGGTCGGTCGGCGGCACAGCCGAGCCGCGAACCCGGTCGAAGACCGGCATGTCGTCGCCGGTCTCGTCGGGGGTCGGCGCGGCGCTGACTACCTCGGGCAGGTTCCCTGCCGTTCCGGGAGTCGGCCCTGGCGGCTCAGGCGCGATGGCGGACTCGTCCATGGCTTGGTCGTCGGCGGCGGCCTGCTGGCTGGCCGCGGCCTGCACAGCGCTCGGACTGGCCACGCCAGAGCTGATCCCAGGCTGCCAGGCCAGGTCTGGCCACGGCGGGTGCTGCGCCGGCGTGGCCTGACGCAGCGGCTCGTGCGCCTCCGCATCCCTGGCCGGCAGGCTGGCGAGGCCGGGAATGATCGACTCGGCGTCGTCGCGCTGCACAGCCTGCGGCTGCGGACGACGCTTCGGCAGCGGGGGCGGCGCCGGGCGGTGCCTGGCCTCGCCGGCGTCGGCTCGGTGGCCCGCAGCCCGCGGGCGCAGCCTGATGTGGCGCAGGATGGCGAGCAGTAGGGCCAGCGCGATCAGCACAAGTGCCCACGGCAGCACGGCAGCGGTCACAAGATACGGGCGCCCCGCGATGCGGTGCCCGTCAGCATGCAGCGCGTCCGCGGTAGCCGCTGCGATCAGCAGGACAAGCAGCATCAGCCAGGCAAGCAGCCTGCTCGGCAGCCCCGCACCGCGCAGCGACAGGACTGCGGCGATGACGACGACCAGCATGGCGTCTGCCAGCAGTGGGTAACCGGGGGCAAGGCGGGAGCTGATGCCCGCCTGCAGCGCGAAGGCGTGAATGCCAGGGTAGGAGAGCACGAAGGCGGCAGCGGCCAGCGCCGTCAGCCCCAAGCCAACCGCCGCGACGCCTACAGCGCGAAGGCCACCCTGCGATACTTGCTGCTGGTCCGGGTCGGGCGGCAATCGACTCGTCATCGGAACTGGTAGTCCTTCCTGGCGATGCCGACCGGCACTGCCCAGCCTATAGTCGGGAAGGGGCGGCTGCCGCAGACGGCGGCCGTCGGCAGGCCGCAGAGTTTGGCCGGCGGACTACTCGACAGCACAGGTCGTCGGCAGCCAGCATCCGACCCTGCGCCAAACCCGCGGTCACGGCGTCAAGGGAGACGATATGCCGTACTACCGGGTAGCCGGAGAGATTCCGCGAAAGCGCCACGTTCGGTTCCGCAACCCCACTGGTGGCCTCTACGCCGAGGAGCTGATGGGCGAGGAGGGCTTCGTTTCCGACTCGTCGCTGCTGTATCACGCGCATCCGCCTACGGCGATCGTGAAAAGCGAGGGCCTGCCCGATGCCGTGGCGGCCGCCGGCCTGGCGCCGAACCATCCGCTCCTGCCGCGGCACTTCCGCACCCAGGAGCTGCCGCCCGGCGGAGACCTCGTGCTGGCACGCCAGCTGCTGATGGGCAACGACGACGTGCGGATTTCCTTCGCGGCCGCGGCCGAGGACTCCGAGCTGTACCGGAACTCTTCTGGTGACGAGGCCGTCTACATCCGGTCCGGTGCGGCTACCTTCGAGTCGGTCTATGGCACCATTGCCGCGGCGTCCGGCGACTACGTCATCGTGCCGCGCGGCACGATCCATCGCTGGCGGCCGGGTGATGGCGGAGTGCAGGCCCTCGTGATCGAGGCTCGCGGCCACATCCGCACCCCGCGCCGGTATCTGAGCAGCGCCGGGCAGTTCCTCGAGCACGCCCCTTACTGCGAGCGCGATCTGCGCGGCCCGGCCGGGCCGCTGCTCGGCGACGGCGAGGAAGTGCCGGTCATCGTCCGCACCGCGGTCGGCCTGACGAGGCTGACCTATGCGTATCACCCGTTCGACGTTGTCGGCTGGGACGGCTTCTTGTATCCCTACGCCTTCAACATTGCCGACTTCGAGCCGATCGTGAAGCGGACCCACGCCCCGCCGCCGGTGCACCAGACCTTCGAGGGCCCCAACTTCGTGATCTGTTCGTTCTGCCCGCGGCCGTTCGACTTCGATCCGGAGGCTGTGCCGATCCCCTACAACCACCACAACGTCGACTCCGACGAGATGATGTACTACGTCGCCGGGGACTATTCGGCACGCAAGGGCTCGGGGGTCGATCTCGGCTCGATTACGCTGCACCCCTCCGGCTTCACGCACGGACCGCAGCCCGGCGCCGTGGAGGCTGTGATTCAGGGCCTGGCTGAGGGCAAGACCACGACCGACGAGACGGCGGTGATGATCGACACGTTCCGGCCGTTGCTGCTGGCGCAGGCGGCCCGGCAGGCCGAGGACCCCGAGTATGCCTGGAGCTGGGCTAAAGCGGCGCGGGCGTGAGTGGCCCGGGAGGCGGAGGCTCGCGAGTGTGCTGGAGGCGGGCCTAGCGGCGTCGGCCTGACCCGCGCCACCCGCCGACGTACTGTGGAATCGTGGCAGGGGCAAGGCACAGTCACCTGTGAGAGTCGTCACCACCCGGGCGTACGGCCGGTGGGCTGTGGTGGCTGCCGGAGCGGCATTGCTGTGCGCCCTGCCTGCAGCGGTCGCTGCGTGGCCAGTGCCTGCTTCCGCGATGACGGCCGCGCAGTTGCGTACTCGCATCCTTGCCTCCGCGCGCATCGCCTACCAGGGTTACGCCGAGAGCAACATCGACCTCAACCTGCCAAGGCTGCCCGACCTCGGCAACGTCGTCGGGCTGCTCGACGGCAGCACCGACCAGTACGCCTGGTACCGCTCGCCCGGGCTGTGGCGTTCTGACGTGCTCACCTCGGCCGGGGAGGAGGACACCTACCAGACCAGCCAGGGCACCTTTATCTGGAGCTACTCGAGCAACCTGCTGACCGAGGTAATTGGCGCCCAGCCGGTCCGGCTGCCGCGCGCGGCCGACCTGCTGCCACCCGCGCTGGCTTTGCGGCTGCTCGGCTTCGCAGGTCCGGCCGACCGGGTGAGCCGGCTGCCGACGCAGCGGGTGGCTGGCATCGACGCGGCCGGCCTGCGGCTGGTGCCGGCCAGCGCGGCGAGCACGATCGGCTCCGTGGACATCTGGGCCGACCCGGTCACCGGACTGCCGGTGCAGGTAGAAGTGTTCGGCAAGGGCACGGGACCGCCGGTTCTGACCACCCGCTTCCTCGACCTCAGCCTGGCCAGGCCGCCGCTGTCCACGGTGACACCGAACCCAGCGCCCGAAGTGGGCTACAGCACTACAGCACTGCCGAACGTGGCTGGAGTGCTGAACGGGTTCGGGCCGCCGCTGCCGGGCAAGCTGGCCGGCTTCAGCCGGGTCGCCAATCCGGGCGGGCTGGCGGACGTCGCCGCCTACGGGTCTGGGTTCGCCAGGTTCGCCGTGCTGCCGCTGCCGCAGCGGGTCGGGGCGTCGGCGCTCGCCGCGGCAGGTTCGGCCGGCGCGACGATTCGGATTTCCGGCGGCACCGCAGTACTTGTCCGCACCGCGCTGCTCACCGTGCTCCTGGTGCAGCAGCCATCCGGAGCGGTCGACCTGCTAGCCGGAGCGGTGACACCAGGCCTGCTGGAACGCGCCGCAAGCCAGCTTCTCGGTTCGCCATGATCGTCACCAGCGGCCTCACGAAACGCTTTGGCCACGTCCTCGCCGTCGACCATGTGGACCTGGACGTGCGGGAGGGTGACAGGTACGGCTTCCTTGGGCCGAACGGCTCGGGGAAGACGACGGTCGTGCGCATGCTGCTCGGCCTGGTGTATGCGACCAGCGGCAAGATCGAAGTGCTCGGCCAGCCAGTGCCTGGCCGGATCGCTCATGTGCTACCTGAGATTGGCTCGCTAGTCGAGGGGCCGTCGGCCTACGGGCACTTGTCCGCGCGGGCGAACCTGGCGCTGATCGACGCCGCCGGGGAGCGGGCAGGCCGCCGCAGTCGGCGAGCCAGGATCGCAGACGCGCTGGAGCGGGTGGGCCTGGGCGGCATCGACAACCGGGCGGTCAGCAAGTACTCCCTTGGCATGCGCCAGCGACTGGGCCTGGCGGCCGCGCTGCTGCGCTCGCCTCGGCTGCTGGTGCTGGACGAGCCGACCAACGGCCTGGATCCGCAGGGTATCCGCGAGATCCGCGACCTGCTCGCCGAGCTCAACGCCGCGGGAACCACGGTCTTTCTGTCCAGCCATCAGCTGGCCGAGGTGGCGCAGCTGTGTACCAGGATCGGCGTCGTCAACCGCGGCAGGCTGGTGCTGCAAGAAGACATGGCAGCGCTGCGCGGACCGACCGGCCGGGTCATCGTGCGCAGCCCAGATGCCGACCGGGCTGCTGCGCTGCTCGACGGCCAGGTCGCGCTCCGGGAGCAGGACAGGCTGGTCATCGCCGACCCGGACCCGGCCGCGGTGAACGCGAAGCTAGTGGCTGCGGGACTGCGGGTCAGCGAGGTGCGAGCCGAGCGCCGGTCGCTGGAGGAGCTCGTGCTGTCGGTGACAGGTGCCGGCTCGGACCGGGTAGCCGGTGACCGCGGATGATCACGGTGGAGCTAGTGAAGCTGGTGCGGCGGCCACGAACGTGGATCAGCATCGGGCTGCTGTGCGGGCTGCCGATCGTGGTCGCGATCTTCGTCGCGGTCTCGCACCTCGCCCCGCCGCCCGGCCAGGGACCGACCCTGCTGTCGGCCGTGCTGAGCGACGGGTCGCTGTTCCCAGCCGCCGCGCTGGCGATCGTCCTGCCGATATTCTTGCCGATCGCAGTGGCGGTCATGGCCGGCGACGGAATCGCTGGCGAGGCAAGCTCCGGGATGCTTCGCTACCTGCTGGTCAGGCCCGTCGGCCGGACCAGGCTGCTGGTCGCCAAGCTAGTCGCGCTGGTGGCGTATGTCTTGATCGCGGTCCTAGCGGTCGCCGTCTCCTCCTACATCACCGGCAGGCTGCTGTTCGGATCGAAGCCCGCGGCTATTACCTCCGCAGGAATCACGACGTCCAATGTCGTCGCGACGTCACTGTCCGGGACGGCGCTCACGCCGGTGGACATCCTGCTGCGCACGGCCGGAACCGTGGCATTCGTGGCCGTGTCGATGCTGGGCGTCGGGGCCATTGCGCTGTTCCTGTCGACCATTACCGACTCCTCGCTCGCGGCCGCGCTCGGCGCGCTCGCCGCCCTGATCACCAGCGGCGTGCTCGTCGCGTTGAACTCGGCCGCTGCCGTCAGCCCCTACCTGCCCACTAGGTACTGGCTGTCGTGGGTCGACTTCTTCCGGCAGCCGATCCTGTGGCGGGACATCGACAGGGGCT
>JASHSO010000340.1 GCA_030038715.1 Streptosporangiaceae bacterium | reverse complement strand
CCCCCCGGCCATGATGATCACCGGGCGCCCGCTGGTCGGCGTCACCACCAGGGAGTCGCTCGAACGTGTCGCCGAGCTTGTTGACCTCCCGGCATTCCGGCGCCGGCAGGTCGCAGCCAGGGCCGACGGCCGTTACCTCGGAGTCGGCGTGGCAACGTTCATCGAGGCTGCCCCTGGACCGCGCTCGCCTGATGGCCCGAGCGGCCCGATGGGCATGGAGTCCATGCGTCTGCGACTCGAGGAGGACGGAATCGTCGCGCTGTTCACCGGCCAGATGCCGCACGGCCAGAGCCACCAGACCACCCTCGCCCAGATCGCTGCCGACGAGTTCGGCGTGCCCTTCGAGCAGGTCCGCGTCGTCGTCGGCGACACCGAGCTCGTCCCGTTCGGGCTGACCGGCGGCAGCCGGTCGGCCACCATGGCCGGAGGGGTGGCCCTGCACGGCGCTCGGCGGCTCAAGGTCAAGGTGCTCGACTTCGCCTCGCATCTGATGGAGGCCAGTGCCCAGGACCTCCAGCTAACGGACGGCAATGTCTGGGTGCGCGGAGACCCCGCTAGTGCCGTCGCGGTGAGCGAGATTGCGCGGCGAGCTGCAACGGGCCAGTTCGGAGCCGACGTGGACGCCGATCTTGCAGTCGAGGTCGCCTTCGACGGCGGCGAAGGAGGATGGTCGGGGGGAAGTCACTGCGCGATCGTGGCGGTGGATGTCGAGACTGGCCTGGTGACGGTGCAGCGGTACGTCGTAGCCGAGGACTGCGGCGCTCTGATCAACCCCGCCGTCGTGGAAGGTCAGATCCGGGGCGGCGTGGCACAGGGCATCGGCGCCGTGCTGCTCGAACGGTCGGCGTACGACGAGGCCGGCAACTACCAGTCAGCCACGTTCATGGACTACCTGGTGCCGACAGCCTGCGACATTCCCCGCATCGAGATCGAGCACCTGCAGACCGTGCCGCTCGACACCGACGTCAACTTCCGCGGCGTGGGCGAGGGCGGCATGATCGTCGCTCCGCCGACGGTGGTGAACGCCATCGAGGACGCGCTCTCGCCCTTCGGCGTGCGGATCTACGAGCAGCACCTGCCTCCGGCTCGCATCCTGGAACTCATTGCCGCCGCGGACTGGGGCCGATAACGGCTGCACGCGTTCGAGCCCCGAACCCCGCGGCCCGCCGTCGCCGAGCAGTCCCGAAGCGGCATGCCGGGATCTCAGGGCGCGCCCGGTGGGGTAACCGAGGCCTGTATGGTGACGGTGCCCGCATGGCGGAACGTCAGAGTCAGCGGCACAGTCGCCAAATCCTCGAATGGTGCCGGATCGCGGAGAACCACGTCGTCTCCGAATGGCGTCAGGTAGAGGGTGCCGTGCGGAGGGATCTCAAAGCTGCTGACGGCGGTTGTGCGCCCCGCTGGTCCGGCCCGCTCGGTCAGCATCACGCTGCGGGCGATCGGGCTGCGTGCCGCGAGTAGCTCGTCTGGCGTCCCACTGAGGTTCCGGATAGTGAGGAAGGTGGTTGCGGTATCGATCCTCGATGCCGCCGCACTGGTGAAGGCGCGCATCGGGACTGCTGCAAGGCTGATCTGCAGCCGGATCCGGGTGATGGTACCGGCGCCACCACTGCTGGTCCACGCAGAAAGCAGCGCGATAAGGATGACCGCGCAGATCAGCGGGCCGGCCGCCGCGCGGGCCAAGTCGCGGAACATACCACTACGGGCCGCGTCCCCTGCTGGGCTGGTTTCGGCCGACGTGGCAGTCATTGGTCGGCCTCGGCTAGTGCAGCCCGCCGGTTAGCTCCCCCGATCGCCTGCACGCATCCCGAAACGCCCGGCCGCCGCTTTGCCGTGGTGGGCTGGAAGCGGCGCAAGCGGAGGCTATTGCCCACCACGATCAGCGAACTGGCCGACATCGCGATGCCAGCGAACAGCGGGTTGAGGTAGCCGAGCGCGGCGAGCGGGATTGCGACCAGGTTATAGCCCGAGGCCCACGCCAGGTTGGCTCGAATCACCGTCAGCGTGGCGCGGGCCAGTTCGACGGCGGAGACGATGGCCAGCGGGTCGTCGCTGACCAGGGTCATGTCGGCGGCGCCGATGGCTGCATCGGCGCCAGCCCCGACGGCCATCCCCAGGTCGGCCTGGGCTAGCGCTGCCGCGTCATTCACCCCGTCGCCCACAAAGGCGACCGCCGTTCCGGCTGACCGCAGCTTTCGGACGGCATCGACCTTGCCGGCAGGCTGAACCCCGGCGAAGACATCGGCCACCGGGATATCGAGCTTGGCTGCGACCGAACGGGCGGTCCGGGCGTTATCGCCGGTGAGCAGCACCGGTCGCAAGCCCAGGCCGCGGATGCCCGCCACTGCGGTGGCCGCGTGCGGCTTGAGCTCGTCGTCGATGACGAGTGCGGCCCTGACCTGGCCGTCCCAGCCGGCCAGCACGACGCTCTGGCCGGCCTGCTCGGCGGACTCCACTGCGTGCCGCAACCGGAAAGGTAGCGGGAAGGACAGGTCGGCAAGCAGGCGAGGACTGCCGACAGTGATCTCGCGACCACCCACGTTGCCACGGACTCCGGCACCGGGCAGCGCGGTGAAGTCGGTCACTGGCGGCAGCTCGCCGACGCGGGCGGCAGCGCGAGCGACAGCCTGGCCAATAGGGTGCTCTGAAGCGTCCTCCACCGCCCCTACCAGGCGGAGCACCTCCTCCCCGGCAGGCTCGACGGCAATCACGTCCTGCACGGTCATGACGCCAGAGGTCAGCGTGCCGGTCTTGTCCAGCGCTACGATCTGGATCCTGCCGACCGACTCCAGGGCCTGGGCGCTCTTGACTAGCACGCCAAGCTCGGCACCGCGGCCGACCGCAGCCAGCAGCGCGGTCGGCGTGGCCAGCCCCAGCGCGCACGGGCACGCCACCACCAGGACGGCGACTGCCGCGCTCCAGGCGGCAGCGGCCGACAGTCCGGCTCCCAGCCAGAAACCGAGGGTGGCGACGGCCAGGGCGATCACGCACGGCACGAACACTGCTGCGATCAGGTCTGCCTGGCGCTGCGTTCTGGTCTTGGTGGCCTGCGCCTCGCTCACCAGGCGCGTGATCTGCGCCAGCAGCGTGCCGGATCCTACCTGGGTCGCTCGCACTACCAGTCGGCCACTCATGTTCACGGTGGCCCCGGTGACCGCATCCCCCACGCAGACCTCGGCGGGCATCGCCTCACCGGTGACTAGCGAGGTGTCGACCGCCGAACTGCCATCGACCACAACCCCGTCGGTGGC
>JASHSO010000339.1 GCA_030038715.1 Streptosporangiaceae bacterium | reverse complement strand
GCCCGGATCCTGGCAGAGGCCGGCGCGACCGAGGACAAGGCTCGCGCGCATGTCGCCGAGTTGCTAAGCGGCTCGCAGAAGAGCTGACCGACCCGTGGCGCCGCCTACCTCAGCGAGCGTCGGCAGCCGCCGCGCACGGTAACGAGTGGTTGACTGGCCCCATGAGCGAGGAGGAGCTTCCGCAGCTCGCGTTCCCTTCCGGCGCCGCCTGGGAAGCCTGGCTGGCAGGCGAGCACAGTCGTTCGGCCGGCGTCTGGCTCAAGATCGCGAAGAAGGGGTCGCCCGAGCCGTCGGTTTCCTACTCGGAGGCTCTGGACATCGCGTTGTGCTTCGGCTGGATCGACGGCCAGAAGCGACCGCTCGACGAGTTCTTCTGGTTGCAGCGGTTCACGCCGCGCAAGCGGGGCAGCAGGTGGTCACGGATCAACACGGAGAAGGCCGCCGGACTGATTGCGGCCGGGCGGATGCGACCCGCCGGGCTGCGAGAGGTCGAGCAGGCCCGCGCAGACGGTCGCTGGGAGGCCGCCTATGCCGGGCAGCGCGCCGTCACCGTGCCCGATGACCTGCGGCAAGCACTGGCGGAGAGCCCCGCGGCTGCGGTGTTCTTCGAGACGATCAGCAGCATCAACCGGTACGCGATCTTGTACCGAATCGGCACCGTCAAGCGGCCGGAGACGCGGGCGCGCAAGATCGCCCAGTACGTGCAGATGCTGGCGGAACACAAGACGCTGCATCCGTGACGCCCGCCGCATCCGTGACGCCCGCTGCATGACGCCGCGTCGGCGCGCCGGACGGCGCTCAGCCGATGTCGCGGCGGCGTAGCCCGGCGAGGCCGACCGCGGCCAGCACCAGCGCGGCCGCGCTCAGCCACACAATAGGAGTGACGCTGAACGGCCCGCCAGGCAGCCGCGGCACGTGGGTGAACGGTGATACATCGAGCACCGCCCGGGAGAGCCGGAGCGCGGGCCCGAATACTCCGATGAACCCGCAGACTGCGACGGCGAGCCAGCCGCCGGGGACGCTCCACCGCGGCAGCACCCCGAGGAATACCACGCCCACCCCAGCCACAGCCAACGCCGCGGGCAGTTGCGCTAGTCCGGCGCCGATCAGCCTCGGCAGCTGCCCGTTCACGTCGGCGGCCGCGATGCCGAAACCGAGCCCGACGCCGAGCCCGGCCGCGAGCAGCACCACCGCAGTTCCGGCCAGCGCGACGAGCAACTGGCTGGCGCCCCACCGCAGCCGACTGACCGGCGAGGCCAGTATCGGCTCGCCGTGGCCGTCGGTTTCTTCCGAGCGCAGCCGCAGCACGACCGACGTGGCGTAAGCTGCCGCGACCAGGCCAACCAGGCTCATGCAGGCGGCCAGGTAGGCATCGGTCAGCCCGGACTGCCCGCCGATCTGCCTGACAGCCTTGTCGACTGCGGCGCTGGAGCCGACGAGTTGGCCGATCGACTCCGCTACTACCCCAATCGCGAGGCCGCCGACAAGGAATCCGGCACCCCAGCCCGCCAGCGACCCCAGTTGAAGCCGCCACGCCAGGCCCAGCGGTCCGGCCAGCAGCCTGCCGCCCTGAGCCGGGCCGGGCCTAGGCTCCACCATGCCCGCCCCGTGGTCGCGGAACGCGGCGAGCGCGAAAGCGACAGCCGTGCACGCGACGGCGGTTGCCGCAGGCAGTGCAAAGACCCACCACCGCTCGGCGGCGAATGGCCTGATGAGCTCCGGCCAGCCGAGCGGCGACAGCCAGGTCAGCCACGTCAGCCCGTGACTGCCGCCCGAGTCACCGGCGCCGCGCAGCAGGAAGGCGACGCCGAGGGCCGTGATGGCCATCGCGCGGGCGCCCCGCGCCGTCCCGCTGACCTGAGCAGCGATCGCTGCCAGCGCGCCGAACACCAGGCCACCGCTGGCCTCGGCGAGCGCGAAAGCGATAGCGCCGACGATCGGAAGGCCGCTGTAGGCCAGCACCGCCGCAGTCAGCGCGAACAAGATCATGTTGGCTGTCGTGGCGAGCAGCAGCGCTACCGCAAGCGGCGCAGGTCGGCCTACGGCAGTGGAGCCGATGAGCTCAAGTCGACCCGTCTCCTCGTCGGCCCTGGTGTGCCGGATCACCAGGAAGATGCTCATCAGGCCGGCCGCGAGCGACCCGTACATCAGGTAACGCCAGGACGCGATGGCCCCGAGCGAACTGCCGTGCAACTGACCGTAGAGGAACGAGAGCGCCGCGTCACGGTGAATGCTCCCAGCCAGAGCAAGCCGGCTCGCCGGTGTCTTGTACACCTCCTTCAGCCCGAAGCCGCCGGAGATGCCAATCACGACAGTCAGCGCGTAGACCCAGGCCGGCAGCAAGATGCGGTCGCGCCGCATCGCCAGCCGGGCCAGCTGGCCGGTCCCGGCCAGCGAACTGCCGACTGCCCGTCTCCGGCCTGGCCGCCCGGCGACGACCGTCGCGGCAGCCGCGCCAGTCATGGCTGGACCGGCTCGTTCCGGCCAGCCGCACCCTCACCGATGACGGCACTGGGCGTCCGGATTCCGGGCTCGCCTCCGGCGGCGTAATGCCGCAAGAACAGCTCTTCCAGCGTGGGCGGCTGGCTCACCAACGTGCGAACTCCCACCGCGACCAGCCGGCGGAGCAGCTGATCCAAGTGATCCGAGTCCACCTCGCAGCGCACCCTGCAACCCCCGTCCTGGCTCGGGTCCACCACCAAGTGGTGCACGCCTGGCAACTCCGCGATTCCGGTCGCGGCCCCGGCAAGCTCGGCCGCGATCGACGTGCGGGTCAGGTGACGTAGCTCTGCGAGAGTTCCGGTCTCGACTGTGCGGCCGAGCCGGATGATCGTCACGCGATCGCACAGCGCCTCCACCTCCGACAGGATGTGGCTGGATAGCAGCACGGTGCGACCGCGTGCCCGCTCCTCCTCCGCGCACTGGCGGAACGTGGCTTCCATCAGCGGGTCAAGCCCTGCCGTCGGCTCGTCCAGGATCAGCAGCTCGGCGTCCGAGGCGAGTGCGGCGACAAGTGCGACCTTCTGCCTGTTCCCACGTGAGTAGGTCCGTGCCTTCTTGGTCGGGTCGAGGTCGAATCGCTCAAGCAGCTCTGCGCGCCGCTTAGCGTCGAGACCGCCGCGCAGTCGCCCTAGCAGGTCGATCACCTCCCCGCCGGACAGGTTCGGCCACAGGGTGACGTCTCCCGGGACGTAGGCGAGCCTGCGATGCAGCCAGACGGCCTCCCGCCACGGATCGCCATCCAGCAGCCGGGTGGCCCCGCCGTCGGCACGCAGGAGACCGAGCAAGATCCTGATCGTCGTCGTCTTGCCGGCGCCATTTGGCCCAAGGAAGCCGTGCACCTCGCCGACGTGCACTGTCAGGTCGAGCCCGTCCAGCGCTACGGTCCGCCCGAAGGCTTTGCGAAGCCCGGAGACTTCGATAGCGTTCACAGTGTGATGCTACAGCAAATTCATAAGTACCTAAATATTGGAACGGGGAGGTACCGGCGAACTCGTGACCGCAAGCAGGATCAACAACCGACAGACGGGAACGGCCCGGCCCGCATCTGACACCGGCGCGGCAGGCCTCGGCGGGCCCGCATCTGACACCGGCGCGGCAGGCCTCGGCGGGTCCGCAACCGGCGGCGGCGCGGCAGGTCCCACGGAGCGCGATCCGGCTGCCGTGCGCGAGTTCATCGAGCGCTTCACCGGGCTGCTCACGTTGACCGGATTCCCGCGCACTCCGGCAAGGATCTTCGTGGCGCTGCTGACGGCCGACTCCAGCAGCCTGACCGCCGCCGAACTTGGCGACCTGCTGCAGGCAAGCCCCGCGTCGATCTCAGGCGGCGTGCGCTACCTGCTCCAGGTCGGCCTCGCCACAGTGCACGGCGAGCCAGGCTCGCGCCGTCGGCACTACCGGATGTCACCCGACGTGTGGCAGGACATAGTCCGACTGCGCGATCGGCAGTTCCGGCGCTGGGCGACCGAACTTCGCGAGGGGGTCGACGTACTCGGCGCTGACTCACCAGCTGGAGTGCGAATGTCCGAGACGGTCCGCTACTTCGAGTTCATCGCGACCGAGATCACCGGGCTGCTCGATCGCTGGCACGGTCTCAGCTCGGCCGCGAAGTTACCGCGAACGCGCGTGAGCCACTAGGTTTGACGTCCCCGGGATTATCAGCGGGGCTAGCCCGTTGATAAGAACGACGGGCGACATCGCGATGAAGGGCTGTCAGACGTGGCGCGTAACCCGGCCGACCTGTACGAGCTAGGCCCAACCGCGCCCGAGCCAGATGGAAATCTGGTCATGCTCCACTATCTCGACGGCTTCATCGATGCAGGGGCTGCCGGGCGCCTGCTTGCCACGCATCTCATGAGCACCCTGGAACACGAGCAGGTAGCCAGGTTCGACGTCGATGCCCTGCTGGACTACCGGTCGCGCCGCCCCATCATGACTTTCGCCAAGGACCACTGGGAGGACTACGACACTCCCGAGATCGTGCTGTCGCAACTGCGCGATATAGAGGGAACGCCATTCCTGTTGCTGGCCGGGCTCGAGCCAGATCGCGAGTGGGAAGCGTTCACTTCGGCTCTCCTCCAACTTGCGGCCGAGCTGCGGGTACGCATGTCCGTCGGGTTCCACGGCATTCCGATGGGAGTGCCGCATACCAGACAGCTTGGCGTGACCGCCCACGGCACCAAGCCCGGGCTGATCGAGGGCTACCGGCCTCTGGTCGACAAGCTGCAGGTACCGGGCAGCGCCGGCGCGTTGCTTGAATACCGACTCGGCGAAGACGGCCGAGCTGCCATCGGCTTCGCGGTCCACGTTCCGCACTACCTGGCGCAGGCCGCCTATCCGGCCGCAGCCACGACGCTGCTGGATTCGGTTCAGCGTGCGACCGGACTGGCGCTGCCGGGCGATGCGCTGCGTGAGGCCGCTCGCCGTACGGACCTGGAGATCGCCCGCCAGGTCGAGGGCTCCGCGGAGGTAGCCGAGGTGGTACGAGCGCTGGAGCAGCAGTATGACGCGTTCGCTGCCGACCGGGAGAGCCTGCTGGCCGACGAGTCGGAGGTACCAACGGCCGAGGAGCTAGGCGCCCAGTTTGAGCGGTTTCTTGCCGAGCAGCAAGGGCGCGGCGAAAACCCCGAACCCTGACGGCAACGCCCTCCAGGCGGCGACGGGTGGACTGGCTGCTCCGCGGGTCTGCTAATTTCCGTGCTAGCAACTAAGCACGTATTATAAATACGTGCTGGCGACTCAGGCATCCACGCCGTCTTGACAGGGTGAGCTTGTGGCAGCTGTTGACCAACCCACGGCATGCGAGGCGTGCGGTGAGCAACTGCCGCCCCGGCGCGGCAGAGGCAGGG
>JASHSO010000338.1 GCA_030038715.1 Streptosporangiaceae bacterium | reverse complement strand
GTGATCGTGAGCGTCCCGCTGCCCTCCATCGCCGCTACGGCGTTGTCGATCAGGTTGGTCCACACCTGATTGAGCTCCGCCGGGTAGCACGGCACTCGCGGCAGGCTGCGGTCATAATTGCGGACAACTGTGATGCCGCCGCCGATCGCTCCGCCCAGCATCACAAGAGTGCTCTCCAGCAGTTCGTGCACGTCGGCCACCTGGTAGGGTGCCCGGTCCAGCTGCGAATACTGCCGGGCCGCGCCCACCAGCGCGAAGATGCGGGTCACCGAATCGGTGATGTCGGTCATCAGCAGCTCGGTTTCGGCGGTGTTTCCCAGCCAGCGCAGCGCAGCGGAGAGGTCGGTACCCGGGCCCCCGGCCTCGCCGATAGCCGCAGCCGCCTGCCCCAGCCAGGTCGTGTCCAGGCCCGCCTGCACGAATGACGGCGCCAGGTCCCAGCCGTCGGGGACTCCATGCCCGGCGAGCCAGTCAGCGATTTGGTCTTCCCTATCGCTGGCCTGAAGCGGAGTCAGCTGCGCCGGGTGAGTCACCCGGCCGGCGGCCTGCGACTGCAGCCTCAGCAGCGCCGCAAGCACGGCGCCGTCCTGAACCCCGGCTGCGATCCCAGCTAGTCCATCGCGGAGCGCCGCAGCCCGCTCGCGCAGCCCGCTGACCCCACGCATGGCCGCGGCAGCGGGGTTGTTCAGCTCGTGCGTCAGCCCCGCTGACAGGGATCCCAGGGCGAGCAGTCTTTCCCGCTGTCCGATGACTTCCTGGGTGTTGCGGGTGCCGAACAGCAGCCCCTCGAGTAGGTGCACCGCCATCGGGAACCACTCGGTCATCAGCTGAGCGAATTTGTCAGCATCCAGCACGAAGAACCGGCAAGGCTCGGCGGCCCGCATCGAGTTGTTGTAGACCTGCGGGACCCGGTCGCCGAGATAGGCGTAGAAGGCGCCGGCATACGCTCCGCGCATTGCGGTACGGTTCACGTCGACGTCGTCAACGCCGACCCGCCGGGACAGCACGACAGTCCCCGACAGCAGCACGTACAGCCGCTCTGCCGGCTCGCCCTCACCGTAGACGGGCCCGGCGGGCCTGCAGATGACCCGGCCTTCACGGCATAGCCAGGCCAGCTGCTCGCTGCTCAGCTTCTCGAACAGGAACAGCGTGCTGAGTTCATCGGCAGTGCAGCCGTCGCCGGCGGACGTCACAGCTGCTCCAGGTACCGGTGCACCAGCATGACCGCCATCGCGCCTTCGCCAACGGCGGACGCCACCCGCTTAGCCGACTCAGACCGCACGTCGCCGGCCACAAAGACGCCGGGCACGCTCGCCTCCAGGTGATATGGCGGCCGGTCCAGCGGCCACTCGCGCGGTGGCTGCCCGCCCGACAGCAGGTCCGGCCCGGTCAAGATGAAACCGTGGTCGTCCCGGAGTACGACGCCGTCGAGCCAGTCCGTGAGCGGCGCCGCGCCGATGAACACGAACAGCCACTGCGCCGCAACCTTGCGTTCCTGGCCGGTCCTGGAGTCGCGTAGCGTCAGCTGCTCCAGGTGATCGCTGCCAGCCGCGGCCGTGACTTCGGTGCACGTGTACACGCGTATCGACGGAATCGCCTGCACCTGCTCGATTAGGTAATGCGACATGGAGCCAGTCAGCGACGGCCCGCGGACCAGGATGTTGACCGACCGGCAGCCGCGAGCCAGGTACACCGCGGCCTGCCCGGCCGAGTTGGCCCCGCCGACGACGTAGATATCCTCGCCCGCACAGCGTGCCGCCTCGGTCAGCGCCGAGCCGTAGTACACGCCGCGGCCGGTGAAGTCCGCGACGCCAGGCGCAGTCAACTGGCGGTAGCTGACCCCGGTGGCAAGGATGACGGCGTGCGCGTCGATTGCACTGCCGTCGCCGAACCGCACGGTCCTGGCAGCCCCACGTACCTCAAGGCCAGTGACCTCGCGGGCGGTGAGCAACTCCGCACCAAACTTGGCCGCCTGCCGCCGGGCCCGATCGGTCAGCTGCCCGCCCGAGACCCCGTCTGGGAAGCCGAGATAGTTCTCGATCCGGGACGACTGCCCTGCCTGCCCGCCGGTCGCGGTGCGTTCCACCAGCACCGTCCGCAGCCCCTCGGAGGCACCGTAGACGGCCGCGCCTAGCCCGGCGGGGCCGCCGCCGATCACGATCAGGTCGTAGAACTCCGCCGACGGTGTGGTCGCGAGCCCCACCCGGTCGGCCAGCTCGGTGTCGGCGGGCTGAATGAGCGGGCTGCCGTCCGGCGTGATCACGACCGGCAGGCTGCGGTCGTCCGTGCCGGCTGCGGCGAGCAGCCGCTGGCCTTCCGGCTCGTCGGCCGCATACCAGCGATACGGCACCTGGTTGCGGGCCAGGAATTCGCGAACCTCGGATGACCTAGCCGACCACCGGTGTCCCACTACCTTGGTCTCTGGTACCGGCTTGTGGTCGGCCGATAGCCACGACTCCAGCAGCGCGTCCACCACCGGATAAAGCTTCTCCTCCGGCGGATCCCACGGCTTGAGCAGGTAGTAGTCCAGATCGACGATGTTGATGGCGTCGATCGCAGCGCTGGTGTCCGCATATGCAGTCAGCAGCGCGCGCCGGGCACCTGGGAACACGTCCATGGCGTTCTCCAGGAATTCGATGCCGTTCATGGTCGGCATCCGGTAATCCGCCAGAAGGACTGCGACCTGGTCACCCCGTAGCTTCATTTCACGCAGCGCGTCCAGCGCCTCCGCGCCGGACTCGGCCCGGACGATGCGGTAGTCGGCGCCGAACCGACGCCGTAGGTCTCGTGCTACGGCACGGGAGACGGAGGGATCGTCGTCTACCGTGACAATCGCGGCGCGCGGAGAACTGGCAGGTGCGGTCACCGTCGCGCCCTCCTGGCGCTGCCGTGCCCAGGAAGCGGGCGGTCATTGGACACCAGGCCATCGTAGGACGGAACGAGAGCGGGTCACGCTCGCGGCGCTGCAGGTGCCGCCTGCTCGACTGCAGAACCGGCGGCCGAGGTCAACCTGTGCGAGACG
>JASHSO010000027.1 GCA_030038715.1 Streptosporangiaceae bacterium | reverse complement strand
CGACATCGTCCGTGACTTCAGGGTGCCGCCGGGCAACGTCACAGTGATTCCGCTGGGCGTCGATACGCGCCTGTTCCACCCACGGGGCCGCGGCAGCCGCGTTCCCGGCAAAATCGTCGCCGTCGCCAGCGCTGACTCTCCCGTCAAGGGTGTCGCGACGCTGCTGCGCGCCTACGCCAAGCTCGCCGTCGAGCGGAGCGTGTCACTCACCGTGGTCAGCAAGCTGGTGCCCGACGGCCCGACGGCGCGGCTGCTCGGCGAGTTGTCGCTGGCCGGCAGTGTGGAGTTCGTCAGCGGCATCAGCGATCCAGAACTCGCCGAGCTTGTCGCTAGTGCCGAGGTCGCCGTCGTGCCGTCGCTGTACGAGGGCTTCTCGCTGCCGGCCGTCGAGCACATGGCCTCGGGCACGCCGCTGGTGGCCAGCCGGACAGGCGCACTCCCCGAAGTCACCGGCGACGCGGCACTGCTGGTGACGCCCGGCGACGCCGAGGAACTCTGCGCCGCATTGCGAACCCTGCACGACTCCCCCGCGCAGCGCGAGCGGCTCTCGCAGGCCGCGCTGCAACGGGTTGCCGAGCGCTTCGCCTGGCGTGCCGTGGCCCGGGCCACGGCGGCCGAGTACCGCCGCGCGATCGCCACGGTCAGGCGGCCGGCACTCTCGAGTGCGGGCGCTGGGGAAGCCGCGCCATGCTGACGGTGGATTTCGGCCAGCTTGGAGACCTTAGCGGAACGAGGCTGCTCGACCTAGGCTGCGGCACCGGCCGACACGCGTTCGAGGCCAGTCGCAGGGGCGCGCACGTAGTGGCTCTCGACACCGATCGCAGCGAGTTGCGCCAGGTGGCCGCGATGGCCGCCGCCATGGCTGAAGCCCGCGAGGTGCCGCTCGACATGGCCGCGATCGCGGTGGCCGCAGATGCCAACGCGATGCCGTTCCCCGACGGGTCGTTTGACGTGGTGATCGCCGCGGAGGTTCTTGAGCACATCCCCGCCGACCAGGATGCGATGCGCGAGATCGCCAGAGTGCTGCGGCCCGGCGGCATGGTCGCGGTGACGATTCCTGCCTGGCTGCCCGAGCGCATCTGCTGGCTGCTGTCCGATGACTACCACACCGTTCCGGGCGGGCACCTGCGCATCTTCACCAGGCGCGAGGTCGAGACCAAGCTCGCCGCCGCTGGCCTGGTCGCGCGCGGGCATCATCATGCGCACGGGCTGCACTCGCCGTACTGGTGGCTCAAGTGCATCGTCGGCGTGCACGAAGACAACCACCCGCTGGCCAGCGCCTATCACAGGCTGCTGGTGTGGGACATCATGCACAAGCCTGCCGTCACTCAGCTGGCCGACAGGCTGCTGAACCCGGTCATCGGCAAGAGCCTGGTCGTCTATGCCGCCAAGCCGCTGCGCGCTGCGCAGCAGGCGAGTGCGTCGGCACCGGAGACGTTGCATGCCGCAGCCTGAGCACCTCGCAGGCTACCCGGGCCGGGCGAACACCGGCCTGGTGCCCGAGGTAGCGGGGATCCTGACCGTCGACCAGGTGCTGGCGACCGGCCGTGCCATCGCGGCCGACCAGCAGGACGACGGCGCTATCGGATGGCCCGACGGACATGTCGATGCCTGGAACCACATCGAGTGCGCGATGGCGCTGTCGGTCTGCGGGCTGCGCGAGCCTGCCCGGCGCGCGTATGCCTGGCTGGCCGGCGCGCAGGAGGCCAACGGCTCGTGGCCGGTGCGGGCCGCGGACGGCCTGGCCGGCGAATGGGCGGCGGAGAGCAACCACGCCGCCTATTGCGCGGTCGGGGTCTGGCACGAGCTGCTGGTCACCGGGGACAGCGACTTCGCTACGGCGATGTGGCCCACGGTGCGCGCCGGAATCGAGTTCGCGCTCGGACTGCAGCAGCCGCGTGGCGAGATCATCTGGCGGCGGCACGCTGACGGCTCGCCCGACGACTACGCACTGCTGGCCGGCAGCTCGAGCATGTACGCGAGCCTGCGCTGCGCGATCGCTCTGGCCGAGTACGCGGCCGACCCGCAGCCGGACTGGGAACTCGCGGCCGGCCTGCTCGGGCACGCCGCCGCCTGTCATGGCGAGGCGTTCGCCGACAAGAGCCGGTACTCGATGGACTGGTACTACCCGGTGCTCGGCGGACCCGTGCGCGGACCAGCCGCCGAGCGGATGCTGAGGGCTGGCTGGGACACTTTCGTGGTGCCCGGTCTCGGCGTTCGCTGCGTCAGCGACGAGCCCTGGGTGACCGGTGCCGAAACCTGCGAGCTGGCGATCGCGATGGACGCTATCGGCTGCCACGATGAGGCGCTTGACCTGTTCGAGCAGGTGCAGTTCCTCCGGGCACCTGGCGGGGGCTACTGGACGGGCTGGCAGTTCGTGCACCAGGCGCACTTCCCGCGCGAGCAGAGCAGCTGGACCGCCGCTGCGATCGTGCTGGCAGCCGATGCGCTGGCCGAAGCCGGCACCGGTGCGGCGGGCTTGTTCGGTGCTGTCGCCGCCGGACCTGGCGTCTGGCAACCGTCCGACCCGGCCACCTGCGGTTGCCAGGCCAGCAGCCGGGACGGCGCGGGTTCACCCGATTCCGTGCCCCGTGCGCTCCAGGACTCGTAGCGAGCCAGTGACGCTGACCTCCTTGAACGCGCCACTGGCCAGCGCCCGCAGGTACACCAGGTAGGGCGCCTGGCCGCCATCCGCCGGATCGGGAAAGATGTCGTGGAAGGCCAGCGCCCCGCCGTGGGCCACCCACGGCGCCCAGCCCTCGTAGTCGGCTGTCACGTTGGCCTGGCTGTGGCCCCCGTCGACGAACAGCAGGCCGAGCGGTGTCCGCCATAGCCTGGACACCTCGGCGGAACGGCCGACCACCGCCACGACGTGGTCCTCAAGGCCCGAGGCCGCCAGCGCCGCACGGAAGAACGGCAGCGAGTCCATCCTGCCGGTGGCCGTATCCACAAGTTCGGGATCGTGGTGCTCCCAGCCCGGCTGGAGTTCTTCCGAGCCGCGGTGATGGTCCACAGTGATCACGAATTGGCCGACCTCGCTCGCCGCCGCCGCCAGGTAAATGGTGGACTTGCCGCAGTAGGTACCGATCTCGGCGACTGGCCCTACCCGGGCATATTCGGCCGCTGCCTGGTACAGCGCGCGGCCTTCGGCTGGCGGCATGAAGCCCCGTGCCGCCTCGGCTGCGATCCTGAACCTGTCCTGAAGTGGCATGGCGTCCAGTCTGGCGCCAAGCCGCCTTGCCGGGCGAGCGGGGACATGTTCTACTCGCCAGGGACCGTCGTCGTGGCGGGACCCGGTACGCGCGTGACTGGAGAGGAGGCCGCGGATGAAAGTGGAAGTAGATTACGACGCCTGCGAGGCGAACGCGGTCTGCGCCGGGCTGGTGCCGGAGGTCTTCGAGGTGGACGACGAGGACCAGCTGCACATCCTGCTGGACGAGGTCCCGGAGCTGCTGGCCGATGAGGTCAGGCACGCCGTCCGATCATGCCCGAAGGCTGCGCTGCGGCTGGCTGGCGACTAGCGGACGCGGCGCGGGGCGGGGCAGCGGCATGCGGGGGTTGCGGCGGAGAGCTGGAGCCGCGGCGGTCCTAGGGATGGCACTGTGCACGGCCCTGGCCATGGCCTCCCGCCCGGCACTCGAGGCCGCGCCCACCGCGTGGCACGCCGCAGCTCGGCCTGGCGGGCCCGGCAACCGCGCTGCCGACCGGTCGAGCTCAGGTTTCGCTGCGTCGACCATATCCGGCCTCGGGCTCGCAGCGGGGTGGCTGGCTCCCGGTGCCTGGCTCGGTGGCACGATCCCGCCACCGCCCTCCGGCACGCTGTCGCCGAAGCAGATCACGACCGCCTACAACCTGGGCCCGCTTACCGCCCAGGGGATCGACGGAGCCGGGCAGACTATCGTGATCGTCGACTCGTTCGGCTCCCCCACGATCGCCGACGACCTTGCCTCCTTCGACGCTTACTTCGACCTGCCGCCGCCGCCGTCGTTCCGGGTCATCCAGCCGACGGGAAAGGTCCCGCCGTTCAGCGCCAGCAACGACAACCGGATCGGCTGGGCGGAGGAGACCACGCTCGACGTGGAGTGGGCGCACGTGATGGCACCAGGCGCCAGCATCGTGCTGGTTGAAACTCCGACGTCGGAGAACGAGGGGACAAGCGGGTTCCCGCAGATCGTGGCGGCCGAGAAGTACGTGCTCAGACATCGGATCGGGCAGGTCATCAGCCAGAGCTTCGCCGCCACCGAGCAGACGTTCAGCTCTAAGGAGGCAGTCCTTCGGCTGCGGGGCGCCTACACGATGGCCGCACGCGATCATGTCACGGTGCTGGCGGCGTCCGGCGATGACGGAGCCACGAGCCCCACCTACAACATGCGGAGCCTGTACACAACCCGCGCAGTCTCCTGGCCGGCCAGCGACCCGCTAGTGACCGCGGTCGGCGGGACCCAGCTCAACCTCAGCGCCAGCGGCAGCATCCTCTCCGACGTTGCCTGGCGGGGCAGCGGCGGCGGCATGTCCATCCTCTTCCGTCGCCCGTCGTACCAGTACGGCGTCAGGAATGTCACAGGCGACCACCGCGGAGTCCCCGACATCTCGATGGACGCCTCCTGCGCCAGCGCCGTGGCCATCTACACCAGCTTCGGCGACAGCGGAGCCAGCTGGAACGCGATCTGCGGCACCAGCCTGGCGACGCCCTTGTTTGCCGGGATCGTGGCGCTCGCCGACCAGGTGGCTGGGCACGGCCGGCCGCATGGGCTGGGCCTGATCAACCCGGCCATCTACCAGATGGAGGCCCGCCACGAGCCCGGCATCGTGGATATCCGGACCGGCAGCAACACGCGCACGTTCAAAAAGGACGGCAAGCGGTACACGGTGCTGGGGTTCCGCGCCCGCAAGGGGTATGACCTCGTGTCCGGCGTGGGCACCGTGAATGCGGCCGATTTCGTGCCGGAGCTTGCTCGGCTCGCCGGATAGCGCCCTGCGCTAGCTGACTGCGCCGGAGGCTATTGCTATGCCGAGGCCGATCAGCATGACGCCGGCCAGCTGGTCGCCGCGCTCCCCTGCCCACTTGCCGATCCTCGCGCCCAGCTCCAGGCCGACTAGCGAGAGCGCAATGCTCACCGCACCGATGACGGCGGCGCCCAGGGCGACCGACACGTGGTAGGTGCCGAGCGCGAAGCCGACGACCAGATTGTCAAGGCTCAGCGCCAGCCCGCCCAGCAGGAGCCGCATGGTGCTGAGTCGTGCTGCCTCGCCCGAACTCTCGCGGAAGGAACCGACCAGCGCGTATAGGCCCACCGCGACAAGCAGGCCGGCCCCGACCCAGCGGGCCGCGTGTCCAAGCGGGCCAGCGACTTGCTCGCCGAGCAGCAGGCCGACTACTGGCATGCCGGACTCGAAGGTGCCGAACACCAGCCCGACCCGGAGGCGTGTCCGGACGTCCACGCCGGACACGCCGATCGCCACGGCCGCTGCGAAGTTGGACATGCCGACCGAGACGGCTACCACCAGCAAGGCCAGCATGGCTTAACCGTAACGGCCGCGCGGCGGTAGTAACGCTGAGCGCGCGAAGCCGCGCTCACGCGCGGGGCGGGTCAGCCGTTCCTGGAGCCTTCCGGAACGTTGCCTTCGACATGCAGCAGCCGGACCCGGTCACCCCGGTAGATGTAGCGGGTCAGCCGGACCGGCTGGTCGGAGCTGTAGGAGGTTCGGTTCACCACGATGACCGGCGTGCCGCTCGCTAGCTTGAAGAAGTCGAACTCCCTCCCGTTCGGCATTCGCGCGCCGATCTCGTCGACGAAGCCCTGTTGCGGATAGCCGAGCTTGGCGAGCAGCTCGATGGTTCCCGCGTCGATGGGACCTGCCTGCTCCAGGGGCGTGCCCTTGGCGATGTCGCTCGGGTAGTAGGAGTTGATCAGCTGCCAGGGAACCTCGCCGATGAAGTGCTGAGACCGGCGTATGACCACCGAGTCGCCCTCGGCGACGCCGAGTTTCTCGGCAACGCTGGGGCTGGCCGGGCCGGTCTCCACGAGCAACCTGACCATCTCGGACTCGTCTGCCTGGCTTACTACCGGCAGGGCTGCCGATACATGCTGCTCGTGGGGCGCTGCCTGGACCCTGGACAGCAGCGCGGTGAACGGCCTGGCGGGCCGTAGTACGAAGGTCCCAAGTCCCTGGTGAGTTGCAACTAGGCCCTGGTTGGTCAGCAGCGCTATCGCGAGCCGAACGGTGTTCCGCGAAGCGTCGTACTCGGCCGCCAGGTCTGGCTCGCTCGGCAGGCGCTCACCAGGCCGCAGTGCGCCGTTGTTGATCTGAGCCCGCAGCCGATCAGCTATCTGCTGGTACTTGGGCTGTGCCAACCTCGATCTTCCCTCCGCCGTCTACCAAAGTTTCCCATGCAGATGGTTTCAAACGCACCACTCATTGGTATGAGTCAGATGTGAAGACACATAGGGAGGGTACCTCGGTGGCTAATCCTTACGGCGCAGACACGCCGGAACGCACCAGGGGCCGGATGGTAAGGGGGTGTGCCAGATGGCGGTGGTTCTAGTGCTCGCAGCAGTACTCGTCGCCGCCCCAATCGGCGCTGCAGTACTCGTCAGCATCGCCAGCCGGAGGGAGGAGTCGGCCTATAGCCTGGCCGGGCGACCCCCGGGCCGACTCGAGGCGGCAGC
>JASHSO010000337.1 GCA_030038715.1 Streptosporangiaceae bacterium | reverse complement strand
CGGCTTGCCGAAGAGCTGCTGATCGAAGTAGTTTCCGATGCGCCCAATCGCCTGCGCGACGAGCAGTGCGGGGGCGATGGCGTCCATGAACACACTGACGCTGGCGCCCGCGCGATGCACCCGCCAAGCGCCGACCAGCGCCCCGACCGCTATGCCGCCCCACACGCCCAGGCCGCCGTTCCAAATCGCGAGCGGCCCCCACCAGACGTGCTTCGGCGTGATGTCGAAGGGCGTCGTGACGTCGAAATACAACCGGGCGCCGATCAGTCCGGCTGGGACGGCCCACACGGCCACGTCGTAGACCAGGTCGGGCTTGCCGCCGACAGCGGCCCACCGCCGCCGCGTGATATAGATCGCCACTGCGATGGCGATCACGTACATCAGGCCGTAGAAGTGGATGAACGCCGGCCCAATGTGAAATCCGCTGATAGGCGGGCTGGGAATGTAGCTTCCCAGCGCGAGAGCGTGCCGTGCCACGGACCGATGCTACTGCCGCCCGAGCTTGCTAGGCGCGACACCCGCCAGCGTGCTCAAGCAGGGTTCGCAGCGGCACCGACAGCGCCGCGGCGGCGTCGCTCCGGCTCAGCGCCCCGACGGCCACGAGCCGGCCGATCACATGCTGCTCGCGTATCCGGCCGTTGGCCGGGTACACCAGCGGATCGTCCGCAGACGGGGCCTGCACCAGCCCGGCCAGCAGCGCGGCCTCCGGCCAGGACAGCGCGGCCGGCTGGACGCCGAAGTACCCGCAGCTGGCGCTCGCCAGCCCGTAGAAGCCCTGACCGAAGTAGGCCACATCGGAGTACAGCCGCAGGACTTCCGACCCGCTGTAGCTGAACTTCAGCTTGACGGCGAGCGCCACCTGCTCGGCCTCTACCGTCACGCCGCTCTGGCCGGGCGTGTACAGCATCTTCGCCAGCTGCTGGTACAGCGTCGCTCCGCCCTGGTCCCCTTTCCCGGTCACGGCGCCGTAGATGACCCGCAGGACGGCGACCGGGTCTATGCCGGGCTCCTCGCTGAATCGGTGGTCCTCCGTCGCGATGAGCGCAGTAGCGAACCTGTAGGGAACTGGCGGGCCGGGGTAGGCGACATCGTGCTTGCGGTCGAAGGCACTGGCGACCTGCCTGGCATTACCAACCGACGGCGTCACGAGCAGCAGCCCGCCGAACGCCACCAGCGCCACAAGCACGAGGCCCACGCAGACCAGCACAGTCCGCCTGGCGAAACTGGCGAGCCTGGCGAGCCGCCGACGACTGGACGGCGCCGGCTGCTGCCAGAACTCAGTCGCGGCCGTCGGTTCCGTTGACTCTGCCCGCCCCATCGACATGGTCAACGCTATCGGTGCCCGTCTGGTGCCATGTGAGCTGTCAGGCGCGCAGGCCGCCGATCAGCAGATCGGTGAACAACTGGCCCACCTGGGTGGCCGACAGCGAACCGTCGGGATGGAACCAGGAGCCCAGCTGGTTGACCACGCTGAGGAAGTAGTGCACCACGATGTCGGGCGGGACGTCGCCGCGGAACGTGCCCGCAGCGACACCCTCGTCCACCAGAGCTCGGAACCTGTCGTGGTAATAGCGCCGCTCGGAGCGTACCTGTGCCTGCTTGTCCTCAGGGAGCAGGTGCAGGGAGCGGAAGAACACGATCATGTCGTCCAGGTTGTCCAGGCTCGTCTTCACCACGTCGGCCGCGGCCGCCCGCAGCCGCTGTTCCGGACTGCCCGCGCCGGCGGCGATCTCCTCCAGGTGGCTGATCTGCATGGTCAGCAGCTGGTGGTAGACCTCGTAGAGCAGGTCGTCCTTGGAGTCGTAGTAGTGGTACATGGCACCCTTGGTGACGCCCGCGGCATCGACGATGTCCTGCACCGACGTCCCCTCGAACCCATGCCTGGCGAACAGCCGGGTAGCGACGTGCAGCAACCGCTCCTTCACCGGCCGGGTCTGGCCCTTGACCCGCACCGTGGCTTCCCTGGACCTCACCGGCACGTCGCACCCTCCGAATTACTCGGGCCCGGCGGTCCGCATACCGTCCGGTCGGTGTAAACGTAAACGCGCAAAAGCCGCCGGGTCAACCTGGCTGAGCCGAGCGCCTCAGGTCCCGCGTCAGCTTGCCGTGTCGCGGGTGAGCCGGGCCAGATGGCTGACTACATCCTGCACCGGATAACCAGGCCTGTGCCGGCGGGGGCCAGCGCCACCCTGTTGCCGCGGCAACGGCCCGTGCAGCGGCCTGTACTCCAGGCCTGCGGCGTCCAGCCTGCGCAAATGAGCCTCGATCCGGCGGCGCAGCGCGGGCCGGCCAGTGCCGCTCTCGAACGGGACCGGGCCGCCGGACCAGGCCACCTCGGCCAGCGCGCAGGCTCGCGGGAAGATCATGTACTCCAGGGCCCGTGCGTCCGGAATGTACTCGGTCCAGACCTGGAACTGGGTGCCGATGAGCCGCTCACGCGCCTGCGCGGGCCAGTCGTCAGGCACCGGGCTGAACGCGGCAATATCCTCCAGGCGCACCGGCCCTCCGATGGCGACCGGCTCGTTACTACCTCGTTCCTGGTAGTAATCGAAGTAGGTCGGGAACACCGGGGTGACGATGACGTCATGCCCGGCTCGCGCGGCCTGCCGCGCTACGTCAGCGCCGCGCCAGGCCATTACGACTGTGTCATCGCGCAGCCGCACCGACGAGGCCGCTGAGCTGGTAAGCCCCTCGTCCCAGACAACGGCTCTAGCTGCATAATCTGCCGCGAGCATGTCGGCGATGTCGCGCAGGAACGAGGCGTGCAGGGCTTCTGCCGTACCCAGGCCGCGGGCTCGCCGGTAGGCATCGATCCTGCGATCGATGCGCCAGGCATCGAGCAGGCACTCGTCGCCGCCGATGTGCACGTACCTCGCGCGGGTCGCCGTGACGAGCTCTCCGAAGATCTCGCGCAGCACGTCCATGGATTCCGGCAGCGGGGCGAGCAGGTTCGGCAGGATCCCCCAGTCCGTGCTGACCCGGTAGCCGCCGGCCGGTTCCGGCCCTGCGCCCAGCTCGGGCAGTGCCGCCAGCAGTGCGGTGCTGTGCCCGGGCAGGTCTATTTCGGGCACCAGCGCCATGCCGCGCTCCCCGGCGAACCCGGAGATCTCCGCGAGGTCGGCGAGGCTGTAGTAGCCGCCGTGCGGGATGTCGTCGTGGACCTTCGGCTGCTCGCTGTTGAGGCTGACCTGGCTGCGCGGGCGATGCGAGCCCACCTCGTGCAGGGCAGGGTGGCTGCGGCTCTCGATCCGCCAGCCCTGGTCGTCGGTCAGGTGCAGGTGCAGCCGGTTGAGCTTCAGCGCGGCGAGCGCCTCGACTAGCCCGAGCAGCTCCCGCTTGCTGAAGAAGTGGCGGGCCACGTCGATATGCGCGCCGCGCCACGCCAGGGCGGGCTCGTCGGCGATCTGCGCGCACGGCAGGGTCCAGTTCTCGGTGTCGGGCATCGGCGCGGCCCGCCAGGCATCGTCAGGTAGCAA
>JASHSO010000336.1 GCA_030038715.1 Streptosporangiaceae bacterium | reverse complement strand
GTCGGCCGGTGGGACGAGCCGCCGGTGCTCGCCGACCTGGTCGGTCGGCACTGCGAGTCCGGTGACGTCGTCACCCCGGACGTGTGGCTGGCCAGCCCGCGGGTGGGCGACCTGGTCGTCGTGCCGGTTACCGGCGCCTACTGCTTCACCATGGTCAACAACTACAACGGGACGCTGCGGCCGCCGGTGATCTACTGCTCCGATGGTGTCGCGCGGCTCGGCGTGCGCCGGGAGAGGCCCGACGAGCTGCTGGCCCGGGAGGTCGGCTTGCTCGCCGCGGCCCGGCGGCCGGGCTGATCACCCCGCGGCTGGGCGAGCGACGTCCCGGTCCTGGTCGGTCCCGACCGGCTCTACCGATGACGGGCCCGCCGAGCCTCGCTAACGCGCCTCGCGGCCGAGCACGAGCACGCCGGCAGTCGCGAACATTCCCCCGTTCCCCACAATGACGCTAATCCGCGCATCGGGAACCTGCGCAGCGGCCTCGCCACGCACCTGCCGCACGCCCTCCAGCATCGCGAACATGCCGTACATGCCGGTATGCGTGTACGACAGGCCGCCGCCGTTGGTGTTGAGCGGCAGTTCGCCGCCGGGCTCGGTGTTGCCGTCGGCAATGAAGGCGCCTGCCTCGCCCTTGGCGACGAATCCGAGCGCCTCCAGCCCGTAGATCGGCAGGTGCGCGAACGCGTCGTAAATCATGAGGTGGTTCACATCCGCCGCGCGGATCCCGGCTTCGGCGAACGCTGCCTGCCCTGCGAGCAGGAACGCCTGCGACTCGGTGAAGTCGGCCAGCTGCGAGATCATCGGCGTCTCGGCCGACTCGCCGGTACCGAGGACGTGCACGGCGGGTTTCGGGAAGTCGGCCGCGCGTTCCGCCGACGTCACGATCAGCGCGCCCCCGCCGTCGGTCACAAGGCAGCACTCCAGCAGGTGGAACGGCCAGGCGACCAGCCGGGAGGCGAGCACGTCCGCGACACTGATCAGATCGCGGAACATCGCGCGCGGATTGCGCGCTGCCCAGCTGCGCTGCGCCACCGCAACGTAGGCGAGCTGGTCGTGGGTGAGCCCGTACTCCTTCATGTAGCGGAGCACCGGGATCGTGAACGCCGTAGTCGGGCCGGCGGTTCCGTACGGCGCCTCGAACTGCCCCTGGATCGAGGAATTACCGCGCGGGAACGGGGTAGCGCCGACCCTGGACCGGCCGGATTCGCCGTGGGTGACTAGAACGGTCCTGGCGTAGCCCGCACGGATCGCCGCCGTCGCGTGGCGGACGTGCAGCAGGAACGAGGTGCCGCCCACGCTAGTGCCGTCTATCCAGGCCGGCGTGATGCCGAGGGAGTGCGCGACCTGGACCGGGCCGGGCGCGTTCACGGTCGCGATGCCGTCGATGTCGCGCATCGTAAGCCCCGCGTCGGCGACCGCGTTGATCGCGGCCTCCAGGTGGAGCTGCAGGGTCGACTTGCCCGGCAGCTTGCCGATCTCGTCGGTCTCGGCGGCGCCTGCGATGATGACCCCCTGGTCGCGGCTCACTGCGATCCGCCAGGTCGCGGTGCTCCGGGACCGACCGGACCGAAGACCGGCAGGCTGACCTCGCCCCGCTGCTCGAACCTGACCTGCAGTTCCATGTCCAGAACTAGTTCCTCCGGCGTGTTCGGCATGCCGACAATATTGGTCATCATGCGCGGTCCCTCTGCGAGCTGCACGACGGCGATCGCGTACGGGCCGTCGTTCTCGAAGCCGCGGGCCGGGCGGTGGTTGATCACGTAGGAATAGAGGGTGGCTCGGCCGCTGGCCGCGAACCACTGCACGTCGGTCGAGCCGCACGCCGGGCACACCGGCCTGGGGTAGAAGTAGGGCTCGCCGCAACCCAGGCAGCGCTGGAGGAGCAGCTCCCCGCGAGCGCAGCCGTCCCAGAACGGCTGGGTGTCCGGTGTCGGTTCGGGCACCGGCTTGGCCGCGCCTGACGTGGGCCCGTTCGCGGTCGGCTGGCCGGGCGCGCTCAAGCAGACCTGCCAGCGCGCGGCCGGAACGATCGCTCGACCTGTTCGGCCAGGCCGTCAAGGTCCCACGGCTCGCGGCCGACCAACCGGATCTCCGGCTCGGGGTTGCTATACAGCGCCAGCTCGTAGCCGGAGGCGTGCACGATCCGGCCCGTCAGCCAGCTGGAGCGTTCGCTGGCAAGGTAGGCCACGACCGTCGCGACGTTGTCCGGCGACCACTCGTCGACGTCCGGCCGGCCAGATCGGCGGCGCTCCAGCGGCACTGAGTCGGTCATCCGGGTGGCCGCTCCGGGCGAGATCGCGTTAACCGTCACCCCGTACTTCGCCAGCGAGTTGGCGCACGAGTAGGTGAGGCCGACGATGCCCATCTTGGCCGCGGCGTAGTTCGGCTGGCCAGGCGCGCCGTGTAGTCCCGACACGGAGGTGAAGTTGATGATGCGGTTGTGCGCGTTCTCCTCGCGCAGCGAGCGCCAGTGCGCCGCGGCGAACTTGGAGGTATTGAAGGTGCCGCGCATGTGCACCCGGATGACGTCATCCCACTCCTGCTCGGACATGTTGAAGATCATCCGGTCGCGCAGGATGCCGGCCACGTTGACCAGCACGTCGAGTCGGCCGAAGTCGGCGATCGCGGTCTTGATCAGCTCCTCGGCTGCTGCGTGGTCGGAGACGTCGGCGCCGTTCGCGACGGCCTTACCGCCCGCCTCGGCGATCTCGGCGGTCACCTGGCTGGCGGGCCCGATGTCCCGCCCTGACCCGTCTACCGCGCCACCGAGGTCGTTGACCACGACGCTCGCGCCCTCGCGGGCCAGCAGCAGGGCGGTCGACCTGCCGATGCCGCGTCCTGCGCCGGTCACGATGGCGACCCGCCCGTCCAGACTGCCCATCCGCCTCACCCGGTTCTTTCCCGACGCTCCGCTGCCGTTACTAGAACGCTCTTCTGAAATTAGCCTTCCCGATTATCGGGGACGGGCGGCGGGTCTGGCTACCATCCCGCCAGTCCCGCCGTGCAGTTCCTCGCTTGCGGCGTAACGTGCGGCTGCACAGCACGCGGCGTGCGACGATGCTGCGAGAACGGGAGAACGGCGGCGGGCAGACGATGGTCGATGCGCAGGCGCGCAGGCCGGGCTGGCAGTGGGGACGCACCGCGCAGACGCAGCGCGCGCTGCTCGATGCGGCTCGCGACGTGTTCACCAGGCAGGGATTCGCCGAGGCGAGCATCGCCGACGTAGTAGAGCGAGCCGGGTCGAGTGTCGGCAGCCTGTACCACCACTTCGGCGGCAAGAGCGAACTGTTCCTCGCGCTCTGGCAAGAGCACCAGATGGCCTACGAAGAGGCCGCGAGCAAGGCCGTGGCGGCAGCCAGGCAGGCGGGCGTCCGCGACCCGGCCGAGCTGTTCGCGGCCGGGGCTCGCGCGTTCCTCGAAGGAAGCTGGCAGCGCCGCGACCTGGCGCTGCTGTTCTCGGCCGGCGACGGCCCGCCGGGCTTCGAGGTCATGCGGCGGCAACGCGGGCACGAGTGGATCAGCCAGAACGACGCGCTGCTGCGGCTGTCGGATACGCCCCTTGACCGGCTGTACGCCGCGGTGCTGACCGCGCTGATCGCCGAGGGCGCCAGGGAAGTGGCGGCCGCGAGAACCAGGGCGCAGGCGATGCAGGTCATCGACGCGGTCATCGAGTACGCGACCAGGTTGATGGCCGACGGTCCGGCCCGGCCCTGACCCGCCGTCAGTTTCCGCTGTCCCAGGCGCCACGGCGAACCCAGCTTGGGTTCGAGGCCGGCCGTGGCTGGCTGTTGTCGCAGTAGGCCAGGCGGACCGACCGTCGGCCTGCGCAGGAGGCCCGTCAGGGCCGTTGGCCCGGCGCTGGGCCGCCCCGATTTTGCATCTAACTTGGCCCCGCACTTGGTCGCCTGCTGGCCTTGCAGTTGAACCAGCCCTCCGGGTCCGGAGTGCCCTCAGGCCACAGCGAATTCGTGAGGTCAGCTACCTCAAAGGAGGCGCGTGCTCAAGGCTAGCCTCGCGAAGATCCGCATCGCCGAGGCGCGACACCGCAAGGTCAGCATCCTTCCCGATCACCCCGTCAGGTCAGCATGCTCGAGCCCCGCGTCGCAGCATCGACCATCACTGACAAGTCGATCGAGCGCCAACTTGGCGGTCTCACGAACGTCTCGCTCCGCTCGTGTTGCCGTAAGGCACGCGCTCGGACCAGCATGTGGTGGGATAAGCGCATGTCCAGCTCAGCCCGAACCGGGACGGACCTCTGGGGAGAAGACGACAATGCCGTGCGCTATGGCGAGTTCGCGCGGCGGTACCCGGGCTACAGCGAAACAAGCCGTGACCTCGTAGCCCTCGCCAGCCCAGCCCGTGACGCCACAGTGCTCGATTTGGCCTGCGGCACGGGGGCGACGACGGTAGAGATCCTGTCAGTGCTCGGGCCGGACGGCAAGGTTGTCGCCGTGGACAAGTCGCCAGCAATGCTCAGAGTGGCCGCGGGCTCTGTCCGGGACCGTCGCGTGCAGTGGGTCCAGGCCGCTGCCGAGGACGTCGGCGGCCTTCTCAGCGCGCCGGTCGATGCAGCTGTCTGCAACTCCGCTATCTGGCAGACCGACCTTGCCGCCACAGCCGTGGCCGTGCGGAGCGTGCTGGCGACCGGAGGTCGGTTCGTCTTCAACGTTGGTCTCGGCTTCCTCGAGCAACTTGACGATCCCAACCAGCTCGGCGACCTGCCCGGCGTCATGCGCGCGATCGCAGCCAGGGACTACGGCTGGACGCCGCCGACCGCCAGGACAGCACCAGCAGCACGCCCACGAACCCGGCTGAGCCGGGAAGCTATCACGCGCTGGCTCGGCGAGGCGGGATTCGAGATCGAGACCGTCGAGGAACTGAGCTACGAGGAAAGCCTGGAGGCGCAGCAGGCATGGCTCGCTGTTCCCATCTTCACCACGATGTACCTCCCCGGCCTGCCTTACCGCGAGCGGATGCGGGTCCTGGAGGAGGCGTACGCACAGGTTGGTGGCGACAAGACCCAGACAGGGCGGTGGGTGGCCTTCGCCGCCACGGCAGGGCCCGACCGGTTGTGAAATTTGCACGATAGTTGGCCCCCGTCCCGCATTCTTACCAGCGGCCCGTACCGCAGGGACAACGTTCTTTGCAAAAGGGCCAAGTATCTTGCAACTTCACAGCGGGCTGTGGTCCTTGACACTGGCCGCGCGGTCAGGATTTCATCGTCCTAGAACACGATTCTAAGATTTGGCCTGCGTTGGCCGCGCCGTGCGGCGGCTCCGACTAGGAGGCCTGCGCCGCGAGACGACTCCGACCAGGAGGACTAGATGGAGCTTGACCTGGGCCCGGAGATCGCGCAGTTCCGGGCTGACATCCGGGCCTGGATAGCCGAGCATGCTCCGGCCGGTCTGGCCGAGGTCACCGACTGGAACACGGTTGCCACCACGGGCGGCTACAGCAGCGGGGAACGCGCCAGGGCGATGCGGCATCCGGCCTACGCGCAATGGGAGGCCGAGCTCGCTTCGGCCAGGCTGATCTGCCCGCAGTGGCCGGCCGAGTTCGGCGGCCAGGGCATGGACGCGGTCCATGCCGCGATATTCAACGAGGAGCTGTACCGGGCCGGGGTGCCCAGGGTGCACCGCGGCATGGGCGAGAGCCTGGTCGGCCCCGCGGTCATCGTGCACGGGACTCCCGAGCAGCAGGCCACCTTCCTGCCCCGGATCGTCTGCGGCGAGGACGTCTACTGCCAGGGCTTCTCCGAGCCCGGCACCGGATCGGACCTGGCCGGCCTGCAGGCCAGGGGCGAGATAGACGGCGACGAGATCGTCATCACCGGCCAGAAGTTGTGGACCTCCGGCGCCCAGCGCGCCAACAAGATGTTCCTGCTGTGCCGGACCGACCCGGACGCCGAGAAACACGCGGGAATCTCTTACGTGCTGATCGACTTCACCGACCCGGCGGCTAGCTACCGGCCGGTCCGGCAGATGTCGGGCGCCGCGGAGTTCTGCGAGGACTTCCTGGATGGCGTCCGGGCCCCGCTGTTCAACGTGATCGGCGGCCTGAACAACGGCTGGCGGGTGGCGATGACCACGCTCGGCTACGAGCGCGGCGGCAGCGCGACGATCATGCACCTGGGTTACGAGCGCGAGTTCTGGGACCTGGCCGAGACAGCGCGCAAGCGCGGCGCGAGTTCCGACCCGCTGGTCCGCCAGCAGCTCGCCTGGGCCTACAGCCAGGTCCAGCTGATGCGTTTCAGCGGGCTGCGCACGCTGGCGCGGCTGGCCGAGGGCCGTCAGCCCGGACCTGAGGCCAGCATTAGCAAGCTGTTCTGGAGCGAGTACCACAAGCGACTCGGCGAGCTCGCCATGACCATCGAAGGCACCGACGCGCTGGTCCGCCCCGACGGCCCTGGCTACCCGACGACGGCCTGGCAGAACGTCTTCCTGTCCAGCCGGGCCGGCACCATCTACTCCGGCACCAGCGAGATCCAGCGCAACATCGTCGCCGAGCGGGCCCTTGGGCTGCCCAAGGAGCCGCGGGTGCGAGCGTGACGAGCCCACAGGCGCTGATCACGCCCGAGCGCCTGCAGGAGTTCTTCGCGCCGCGCAGCGTTGCCGTCGTCGGCGCGTCCGAGAGTTCCGGCTGGGCCAGGTTCATCGTCGCGGCGAGCCACGCAGTTGGCTTCACCGGCCCGCTGATTCCGGTGCATCCAAGGCATGAGCGAGTGTTCGGCAGGCCGACCGCCCCCAGCCTCAGGGAGCTGCGCGAGCCGGCAGACCTGGCATTCATCATCGCGCCCACGTCGGCAGTAGCGGACGTGATCGAGGACGCGGCGGCCGGCGGAGTGCGGAACGTGGTCGTCCTTGCCTCTGGCTATCGGGAGGCCGGTGCCGACGGCAGGGAGCTGGAAGACGAGCTGGTCCAGGCGGCGGTAAGCCACGGCATCGCCCTGCTCGGACCGAACTGCCTGGGCTTCCTCAGCACCACGGCGCCAGCGGGCCCGTTCGCGCTGACCGTTCCGCTGCCGCTGGCGTCCGGGCCGGTCGGTATCGCGCTGCAGAGCGGCGCGTTGTCCAGCGCGCTGCTGGCTTTCGCCCGGTCGCACGCCATCGGGATCAGCACGATCGCGAGTCTCGGGAACGAGGCGATGATCACGACCGCGGACGTGCTGAACCACCTGGTCGCCGACGAGCACACCAAGGTCATCTGCCTGTTCCTCGAGGAAGTCGGCGACCCGGCCGGGTTCAGCGCGGCTGCACAGCGCGCCGACCAGGCTGGCAAGCCGGTCATCGCACTGAAGGTCGGCGCCAGCCAGGCGGGCCAGCAGGCAGCGCTCGCGCACACTGGCGCAGTCGCTGGTAACGACGCGGTCGTCGACGCAGCGCTCCGCCAGCTCAACGTCATCCGGGTGAACAGCATCGAGGAACTGCTCACGACCGCGGCGTTGCTCGGCTACAACCGTTGGCCGCGCGGCCGCCGGATGGGCGTGCTGACCGCCTCCGGCGGAGCGTGCGACATCATCGCCGACCGCGCGAGCGCCCAGGGAATCGAGATCCCGCAGTTCGCGCCGCAGACCACGGAGGCAATCGGCGCGCAGTTGCCGTCGTTCGCGACCGCCCGCAACCCGCTCGACGTGACCGGCTACGTGTTGGCCAACGCGCGGACCTCGCCATTGACCGCGATCGACCGCGCGCTTGACGCTGCGGTCGCCGACCCCGGCCTTGATTTCGTGCTGTTCACCGGCTTCACCGTGCCCGATGCCAGGCCGCCCGACGAATCGGCGGCGACCCTGCTCGAGGCCAGGGTTGACTGGCTCGCCAACCGGCTGCGGTCGGCGCCGATTCCCGTGATCCCGCTGGGCATGACCTGCGTGGACATCGGCCCCTACGCCAGGAACCTGCTCGGCGGGCACGACATCAACGTGCTGCCAGGCATGGAACTCGGGATCCGGGCGCTCGGAAACGCGTTCCGGTGGCTGGATGGCCGCGGCAGTGTCCGCGTGCTGCCCGCCGGGCCGCGGCCGTTCCCGCAAGGCCCGGCGGTGGCCTGGACCGAGTCGCGCGCCCGCGACCTGCTCGCGGCGGCAGGGCTTCCGCTGGTGCCGGGCTGCCTGGCGCGGTCCGCCGACGAGGCAGTCGCCGTGGCGCGCCAGCTCGGCACCCCGGTGGCACTGAAGATCAGCTCCGCGCAGATCACCCACAAGTCCGACGTCGGCGGGGTGCTGCTCGGGCTGTCGGGGGACGCCGCGGTCCGCCGCGGCTACGAGCAGGTGGTCGCGGCCGCTAAGAACAAAGACAGAAATGCCGGGAACCAGGTGCTCCTCACGTCGATGCGCACCGACGGCGTCGAGGTGCTAGCGGGCGTGACGGTCGATCCCGGCTTCGGGCCGGTTCTCGCCGTGGGGCTAGGCGGTGTCTGGGTGGAGGCGCTCGGCGACACCAGCCTGCGGCTACTGCCGGTCAGCGCGACCGAGGTGCGGCAGATGCTCGGCGAGCTGCGCGGGCTGCCGCTTCTGCACGGCACGCGCGGCGGCGTGGCAGCCGACCTAGACGCGCTGGCCAAGGTGATCGCCGACATCGGTGCGCTGGCGTGCTCGGTCGACGGGCTGTGCGTGCTAGAAGTCAATCCGCTGTGGGTTCGCGGTGACCAGATAGCGGCGCTGGACGTCCTGGTCGTCGCTGGCGAGGAAACGGAGCTGGGCAGATGATCCTCCGAATCAGTGCGGAGCAGGAAGAGCTGCGCTCGTCGGTCCGGCGGTTCCTGTCCGACCGGGCGCCGATCACCGCGGTACGCGAGCTGATGGAAACTACCAGCGGGCTAGACCAGGCAGTCTGGACCCAGGCCGGCGAGCAGCTCGGCCTGCAGGGGATCGCCATCCCGGAGGAGTACGGCGGCTCTGGCTTCAGCTTCGCCGAGCAGGCCATCGTGCTGGAGGAACTCGGCGCGGCGCTATACGGCGGGCCGTACCTGGCGAGCGCGGTCATGGCCGCTACCGCGCTGCTAGCCAGCGCGGACGACGACGCGAAAAAGGCCTACCTGCCGGGCATCGCGTCTGGCGAACTGATCGCGACGCTCGCGTTCACCGAGGAGGACGGCTCCTGGGAACCCGACGCGATCGGCATGTCGGCGACCAGCGGCCCCGACGGGTGGCAGGTTGATGGGCGGAAGAGCTTCGTACTCGATGGGAACACCGCGGGCCTGATCTTGGCGGTGGCGCGGGCCGATACCGGACTCGCCTTGTTCGCCGTACCGGCCGATGCGCCGGGACTGACCCGGACACCGCTGCCGACCCTCGACCAGACACGCAAGCTCGCCCGGCTCGACTTCGGCGCGGTTCCCGCGAGGCGGATCGGGTCCCCCGGCGACGGCGCCGCCGTGCTGGGCCGGACGCTGGACATCGCCGCCATCGCGCTGGCTGCCGAGCAGCTCGGCGGGGCGCAGCGCGTGCTCGACATGGCCGTCGAGTACGCCAAGGTCAGGCATCAGTTCGGCAGGCCGATCGGCAGCTTCCAGGCGATCAAGCATCGCTGTGCGGACCTGCTCCTGGAGGTCGAGTCGCTGCGCTCGGCTGTCCATTATGCGGCGGCCGCGGTGACCGAGGACTCCGCAGAGGTCCCGGTGGTGGCATCCCTGGTCAAGGCGTACGCCTCGGACGTGTACTTCCACGTGGCCGCCGAGAACATCCAGATTCACGGCGGTATCGGCTTCACCTGGGAGCACGACGCCCATCTGTACTTCAAGCGGGCCAAGTCCAGCGAGCTGTTCCTTGGCGACGCCAGCTATCACCGCGAGCGCCTAGCCGCGCGCATCGGCCTGTAGCAAGACGGCACAACGCCGTCGGCTCAGTGGCGGGCCAGCACGGTCGCCGCCCGCTGGACGAGGCGGTCGGCGAGGTCGACGGCTCTGCGCGCGTCGGGCTCCGCCATGGGCAGCGGGTCGTACTGAGCCGGTGTCTTGAATCGAAGCAGCTGCGCTAGCTGGCGAGATGCCTGCTTGCCGTCCGTGCCGAGGGTAATCAGCAGCGCAACCGCCTCGGCGTGCCCGCCGCCTGCCCGCTCGCCGAGCAGAGCGCCGCACAGGGCATCGCATGCGTTGACACCCGCCGTGACCGCGCTGCCTGCCGCAACATCCCAGCGCCCCACGACTAGGCTTTCCCGAGCCGAGCCGAGCCAGCTGTTCGCTTTTGCCAGGTACGCGGCCGCATCGGCGCGGCTGACCGGCTCTCCCACGATTTCAAGCAGGCTTGCGCCCGTCAGGACTATTGCATCCTCGCTGACCGACCGCCAGAAGCCAGCCCCCGGATCGTCGTCGCGTGTGGAGTATCTCCTGCGGAGGTCCTCGGGATCGTAATCCAGCACGTGTACCCGGTTGCCGGTCAGCCGCCGTACACGTCGCTCGAAGTCACCCAGGCTCGCTTGCCACTGCTCGCTGTCCCGCACGGTTGGCCGCACGGCGAGGATGTCGACGTCGCTCGCCGCACCAGCTGAGCCGCGAGCTAGCGAGCCGAACAAGATCACGCTCGTAGGCTCCGGCTGCAGTTCCCTTGCGGCGTGCTGAAGCTCACTGATGACGTAGGCCCGGAGTCCGGACAAACTTGCCACCAGGCGCCCAGCCGCGTTCTCCCGGTCGAGGCGGACAAGGGTTGTCGGGCCCACACGGTGGCGCTGAACGACTCCGAGCTGGGCGAGTTCTTCCAGCAGAGATGAGGCTCGCGTCCGACCGACTCCGGCTACTGCCGCGAGCCTGCTGACCGGTAGCTCGGCATCAACCCTGGCGAGTGCCTCGAGCAGGCGTCCTCGGGCGCCCCCTATTAGTGTCTCGACTGGCTGCACGAAGTCCACGTGTTCACTTTATGCGACGTTAGTGATCCAGATAGTGTCACCGCTGAATAGCTGCCTCCTCGCGCTACCGGCATGCAGCCGGAACGGGGTAACTGGTGACGGTTGCGGCTGCCTCACCGGGCGGAGCCAGGCTCAGATAGACGACGCCGCTGGTTGCCGCCAGCGCGGTCACCTGGCCGTTGGCCAGCACGGTTGCGACAGGGCCGACACGGTTGCCGGCCGCGAAGCAGACAAGGGCGTGCCCGGCAGCGGCCGTGGCCACCCAGACCGTGTGGCCGTGCGACCACACATGCTCGGCCTGGGCCAGCACCCGACTGCGGCGAATCGGTTCGGGAGTGGCCGGACGTAGCTGCCCGTCAAGACGCACCAGCGGGCCGGAGGAGCCGCCGGTCGTCAGCCACAACCAGCCGGCCTCGCTCGTCAGGGATCCAGCCTGCGTCTGCGGACCGCCGCCGAAAGTGACACTCGGGTCCCCAGCGACCACGAGGTGGCTGTGGTTGCCGTAGCCGTTGGTCACCTGAACGACGACCCGGCCGCGCAACATTGCCGCGCCGACGCCTGGCGCCGTGTTCGCGCTCGGGCCGAGGCTAGTGCCTGGCTCCGGTCGTGCGCCTGCTTTGCCCGGTCGGCCGGGCACTGGCAGCCGCACGGCAACGAGGCCGTACTGATCGGGGATCAGCGCTGTGAGCCGGCTCGTTGGCAGGATGATGCTGGTGACGATCTTCGGCCCGGCAGAGCGCGCTGCAAGGTCCGGACTGAGCAGCCAGATGGCGGTGGGCCCGCCAAACTCGTTCGGGTAGAAGGCGACCCAGACCAGGCCGCCAGGACCGACCGCGAGTGCTGACGGCTCGGCCGGGATGGCAATCTGGCGGATCAGCCGGCCCGTGGCGCTGTCGTAGGCGCGCAGCGTGTATGGCGGCGGGCCCGACGAACCGGCTAGCACGTACAGGTAGCGCCCGCTGACGGCCAGGTTGCGCACCTGCCAGGTCAGCGGCAGCTGGATCCGGACGACCGACCTTGGCTTGCCGTGCTGGCTGGCTGGCTGCCGGCCGCCGACAACGGCGTAGGTGGCCGCGGTCGCCGCCGCCAGGACGGCAACCACCGCAGCGGTGGCCGCCAGCAACCGGTAGCGCCGCTGTCGCCTCCGCCGTCTAGCCCGGTGAGCGAGCCCGGGAGCAGGCTGGACGAACTCGCTCGCCGAACGGAACGCCGCACGCAGCTCCTGATCGATGTCCGTGGTCATGTCCTGCTCCCGTCCGCGTGCCCGGCTGCCAGCTCACGCAGCCGCGCTATCGCCCTGGCGTGCTGCGACTTGACTGTGCCGACCGTGCAGCCGAGCACCCGCGCTGTCTCTGCCTCGGTCAGGTCATCGAAGTAGCGCAGCACCAGCACGGCACGCTGAGCCACGGGCAGCTCGCGGACCGAGCTGAGCAGCGCTGCACGCCCCGGCAGACTCTCCAGAGCCGGGTCTGGGCGACCCGGCAGCTGCTCCTCGTCCAGCCGGGTGCTAGCGACACGGCGCCGGCGTCGCTCGTCGATGACGGTTGTGACAATGACTTTGCGTACGTACGCCTCGGGCACGCTCGTCCGGCGGATCGACGGCCATCGCCGGTATGCCTTCTCAAGCGCGTTCTGCAGGATGTCTTCGGCATCGGCCAAGTCACCGGTCATGAGATAGGCGCTGCGCAGCAGTCGGCGGGATGACGCCTCGACGAACGCGATGAAGTCATCGTCGTCCGCCGCCCGCATGCCCGCCTCCGATCCGACTCGACTGTGCAGACGTATCCAGGCAGCCTGATGGTTGTCAACGCCGACGAGATGCAGGCGGACTTTCAGCCAGGACGCGGGTAGCGGATGGCGTGCGGACGGTACTCGCCGACGGCCTTTGCCTGGTGCATGGCTGCCAGGAAGCTGACGGGTCCGTCGAAGTCCGGCATCTCCAGGTAGGCGGCTCCGATGCCGTCCGGATCGTGCGCGTCCGAGCCCGCGCCGCCCGGCAGCCGGAACCGCTCGGCCAGCCGCTCCGCCCGGCGATTCAGTTCCTGGTCTGCCACCTTGGCGTTGAAGACCTCGATAATGTCGGCCAGCCCGTCCGTGCACAGCTGCTCGGTAGCGCGGCCGAGGCTGGACCGGCCGGAGTCGAACGGATGCGGCAGGTAGGTAAGTCCGCCCTGAGCGCGGATCAGCTCGGCTGCCTCGACGGCAGGGATCACGTACGGGATCCGCTCGGTCAGGAACAGCCCGATGAGGTCGCCTTCGCGCGTCCTGACCTCTTCGCCCACGACAACCC
>JASHSO010000335.1 GCA_030038715.1 Streptosporangiaceae bacterium | reverse complement strand
CTTCGCCAACACCGACGCCGCGCTCGTCATGCTGCTGCTGGTCGTGGCGATCGCGGCGGTCGGCAACCGGGCGGCAGGGATCCTCGCGGCCGTCTCCGCGGCGGCCTGGTTCGACTTCTTCCTCACCAGGCCGTACGAGCGGTTCAGCATTACCCGCGCGACTGACATCGAGACCACTGTGCTGCTGCTGGCGATCGGCGTCGCCGTTACCGAGATCGCCGAGTGGGGACGCCGGGAACATGCCGCGGCCGGCCGGCGGGCGGGTTACCTGGACGGGATCAATGACGCAGCGCGTGCCGTAGCGGAGGGTGAATCGCCCTCAGCGCTCATCGAGCAGGTTGCCGGCAAGCTAGTCCAGCTGCTGTCGCTGAGGTCCTGCCAGTTCCAGTACGGCGTCGCCGGCCTGGGTAAGCCGGGTCGGCTTGAGCACGACGGGACCGTCACCGTCGATGACAGGGTCTGGGACGTCCAGCTCACCGGTCTTCCGGCTACTGCCGGCACCGAGATACTCGTCGAGAGCGGCGGCAGGCTGCAGGGCAGGTACCTGATGCAGCCCGACCCGGCGGCACGCCCGGCTCGCGAGCAGTTGCTTGTCGCAGTGGCGTTCGCCGACCAGGTGGGTGCGGCGCTCGCTGCCGGTCACCCGGCCGGCCGGTAGCCGGTTCGCCCGGCGGCAGGTCGAGCAAGCGGCGCCTGCAAAGCCGAGGCGATCCTGAGTCTGCAAGGTCTCGCCAGACGGAGTAGACAAAGGCCATGCAGAACACTCACAACGCGGGTCGTGACGCGGCGGGCGTCCACGACGAGCTCATCGCTCAACTGAACACCGAGGAGAAAGCCCTGCTCGTCACCGGGCGAGATTTGTGGCACGGGAACGAGGTAGAGCGAACCGGATTCGGCCCGCTGCGGTTCAGCGACGGTCCCAACGGTGTCCGCGGCACAGATATCTGGATCAACTCGGCCAACGCATCCGCCTGCTTCCCGTGCGGCGCCGCGTTGGGCGCGACCTGGGATAGCGACCTGATCGCCGAGGTAGGGTCGGCGCTTGGCCGTGAGGCCAAGCGCAAGGGCGTGCACGTCCTGCTGGGTCCGACCGTCAACATCCAGCGGCTGCCTACCGGCGGGCGCAACTTCGAGTGCTTCTCCGAGGACCCCTTCCTGACTGCCAGGCTCGCAGTCGGTTATGTGACCGGCGTGCAGAGCGAGCGGGTCGCCGCTGTCGTCAAGCACTTCGTGGCTAACGACAGTGAGCGCGAACGGCAGACGGTCAGCGCGGAAGTGGACGAGCGCACGCTCCGCGAGATCTACTTGCCTCCGTTCGAGTCTGCAGTGTGCCAGGCCGGCGTCCAGGGCGTGATGGCCGCTTACAACCGCGTCAACGGGACCTACTGCTCTGAGCACGAGGAACTGCTCAGCAGGCTGCTTAAGCGGGAGTGGGGCTTCGACGGCTTCGTGGTGTCGGACTGGATGGGGACGCACAGCACAGTGGCTGCCGCGCTCGGCGGTCTTGACCTGGAAATGCCCGGTCCGGGTGAGTGGTGGGGCCAAAAGCTGGCGGGCGCAGTCAGTGACGGTCTGGTGCCCGAGCAGGTGCTCGATGACAAGGTACGCAGGCTGCTGGCGGTCAGCAAATGGGTGCGGGCGGACATCCGGGTCGGCGAACCCGAGCTCTCGGTTGACGATCCGGCCGACCGCGAGCTGGCGCGCCGGGCTGCTGCGGAGGCCACGGTGCTGCTGCGGAACTCGGGCGGCCTGCTGCCGCTCGATGCCAGGACGGTCACCAAGATCGCCCTGATCGGCCCTGGCGCCGCGGCCATGCAGCCGCAGGGCGGCGGATCGGCGCAGGTCAGTCTTCACCCGGTGACTCAGCTGAGCGATGCCGTCGCCGCCGGCTACGGGGTGGGCGTTCGCACCGAGGTTGGCTGCCGGATCCACCGGCACACGCCGATCCTGTCAGAGCCGGACCTGGCCACCCAGTCCGGCGAACCGGCGGTGCTGGTCGAGTACTTCGCCTCGCCGGACTGGTCCGGCGAGCCTGTCCTGCGGCGGCGGTTCCGCAGGATGCAGCTGATGTCGATCGGCGTCCCGCACGAGGCCCTGGCGGACGGATACTCGGTACGGCTGACCGCGGCGTTGGTCGCTTCCGGCGGGCCGAGCCGGTTCAGCCTCAGCAGCGTCGGGTACGCGCGGCTGGCAGTGGACGGCCAGACCGCGATCGAGCTGCCCAACGGATCCATCACGGACATGGCGACGATGTTCACCAACGCCGCCGAGGTGACAACCGACCTGGACCTGCGGGAGAGTGCGCGCGCCAATGTCGAGTTGCTCGTGCGCAGCCCGGCCGGTTTCCCCCTCGCAGTAGGCCACGTCGGCTACCTCACGCCGGAGTCGGCCGACCTGATGGAACGGGCCGTGGACGCGGCCGCCGACGCCGACGTGGCAGTCGTGGTGGTCGGCCGCTCGCCCGAGTGGGAGAGCGAGGGCTCTGACTGCGAGTCGATGTCCCTGCCGGGCCGGCAGGACGAACTGGTCGAGCGGGTCGCCAAGGCCAACCCTGCCACTGTCGTCGTCGTCAACGCCGGAGCGCCAGTGGCGATGCCGTGGCTAGGCTCGGTACGCAGCGTCCTGCAGGTGTGGTATCCCGGGCAGGACGGTCCGAGCGCGCTGGCCGGCGTGCTCTTCGGCGCGACAGAGCCGGGCGGGCGGCTCCCGGTCAGTTTCCCAGTTCGGCTCGAGGACAGCGCGGCGGCGGCCAGCTACCCGCCCGCCGATGGCCGGATCGCCTACCGCGACGGCGTGTTCGTTGGCTACCGCCATCATGACCAGGCGGGCATCGACCCGGTCTTCTGCTTCGGTCACGGCCTGAGCTACACCCAGTTCGAGTACGGCCCGCTCAGCGTGGAAAGCACCGGCGACGGCACCGATTTTGTGGTGTCGGTCGATGTGCAGAACGTCGGCAGCAGGCCAGGCAGCGAGGTCGTGCAGCTATACGTCAGGGACGTCGAGTCCACCCTGCCGCGGCCGCCCAAGGAACTCAAGGGATTCGCCAAGCTGCGCCTCTCGCCGCGCGAGCGGCAAAAGGCCCGCTTCGTCCTGGATCACCGCTCGTTCGCCATGTGGAACCCCGCCGAGCGCGCCTGGGTTGCCGAGCCAGGCGAATTCGAGCTGATGGCCGGATCCTCGTCCAGGGACATCCGTGCCCGAGCGACGCTGCACGTCGGCTGACTGGCAGGGTGCCCAAACCGCCGGTGCGCTGGAGGAGGTGCCGACCTCGTGGGAATCCAGCCAGCTGCTCCGGCCCAAGGCGCGCTGCCGCAACGAGCTGGCCGCACTCTTGGCACCCAGCGGAGCCTCGTGCGGCGTGTTACGCTGCCCAGGAAGCGCCAGGTCACGCGGCGAGAGGCAGCGGCGATCAGCACTGAAGTGCTGGTCAGCGCCGCGGTGGTGATCGGCTTCTCGCTGCTGAGCCCTGGCCGGCACTAAGGCTGACTCGGCCTGGCGGACGTGGCCGCGGGGGCCGGTGCGGATCGCGGCGTGCGGGCCGTGGTCCTCGCCGCAGGCCGCACAAGTTCGGCCGCGCGCGAAATGCCGCCACCACGGGAACTAATCTACGGCGTCCTACTCGAGTCGATCTGGTCAAGATCGCCGTAGCCATTGTCGGTGCCGCCGCCCCCAGACCACTGCCACATGAGGGCGTACTTCGACGCGCTGGTGATGCCGCCGAAGAACTGCGCGCAGGTCCTCGTCCCGGCAAGGCACCACCGGGACGGGCGGTGGCTCAGGCTGCTGGTATCCGCGGTGTAGGTCCACTCGTAGGTGTTGGTCAGGACCGCGTAACTGCCGGCACCGAAGATGGACTCCCACACTTCTGGCGCCGAATACACCCCTGCCAGATAAGAAGAATGGCTCGTCAGGTAGTTGGCGAAGCCGTTGAAGTCCGCCCTGTCGAGCTGCGCGGAGACGTAGTCGCGCTTGACGATGCCGCTGCATGCGGAGGTGTAGACAGCGTCCCAGCCATTGTCCTGGGCCGGGCTGTACCCTGGCGCGATGCCGGGCAGCTCGACGTCCAGGAACAGTACGGGATAGGTGACTTTCGGGCTGAGCCTGCGCAGATCTGCCAGAGCAGCCGCGGCCTGGTCCTTGCCCCAGTCCGTGGCCTCTGCCACTGTGCCGTTGTAGTGCGGATCGACACCGGGACCGGCCATGAACCAGTACGCGCCCGTGCCGATCCCCCGGTGATAGGTCGTCAGGTTGGCGCGCGCGTCCTTGGCGTCAGCACTGGACCAGACCACGCGGTCGCCAGGGCAGTGCTGCCAGGCTGCCCAGTTCCCGATCATCCCGATGTACCCGCCATAGCTGCCACCGACGGCAGGCTCCCGGTACGGGGCGGGGCCTGGTATCGAGATGTACGTGCTGTCGGTACCGCTCCAGAACCCCGCCGCCGCGGCGACTCCGGCTCGGGTCGCGGCTGGTGCGGCCGCGACGGGAGCCCACGCTCTCGTGACTGGTGCTGGCGGTGCGGCACGCGCTTGTGTCAGTGCCGCGATGCTGACGGCGACCAACGCAACGCTGCCCAGCACGAGGCCTGCCAGGGTCTCTGCGCGGCCAAGTGGCGGCCTGGGCCGGATATCGGAGCCTGCAGGCATGCAGCAAGCCTTGCCTGGGCGCGCGCACCGCGCAAGGCTGCCGGGCGCGTGGCGGCGAGATCGAGCCAGGTTCCGCCTCAATGCATCGTCGGCGCGGTACCACGCGCCGTCGCCATAGTGGCGCCAGGATGTGTCATCATCTAATCGCCTTTTTTGGCTATTTCAGTTGTCTTCTTGTGGTGGAGGGCTCGGTGGCCAGCGAAGCGGATTCCAGCACGTCGCAGGATGTGTCTGATAATGACGTTCAGCAAACACGAGCGTGGACGGGCTTGTGGGTAGTCGTCGGCGGTGACGTCGTCATCGGCGCGGCCGCAATCCTGGGAGTGATCAAGACTGCCGGTGCGGCGGGCGGCGCCGCCACCCCAATGGTTTCGATTCTTGCCAGTGCCTTCGCCGCCATAGGCACCATGACGACTGCCTACTTCGGCATCAAGACAATGTCGAACACTGCTCAGTCGTTCGCGGCTGTGCACAAGGCGCTGGCTAACGCTCTGGTCAGCGGGCTAGGCGCTGCGCAAGCGCAGCATTCGACGCCGGGTCCGGCAAGCCCGTCGGCCTCATCTGCGACGACGGGGTCGGGTGACACGCCGGGCTCCTCCACGTCAGGCTCGACCGGTACACCGGACTCGTCTTCCTGACCGGCCACGCAGGAGTGATCCGGGTCGGCCTCGCAGTGAGATCATGGCGCGGTGGCTGACTCGTTTTCCGTTAGGTTCGCTGCGGCTCGGGCGGTGCACGGCCCCCTCAGCCTGGGACTCGATCCATCGGCAGAGGTGCTGGAGCGCTGGGGAGTCGGGGACAGCCCCGACGGGCTGGACCGATTCGCTGACATCGCGCTCTCGGCTGCGATCGGCACTGTGGGCCTTATCAAGCCGCAGTCCGCCTTCTACGAGCGGCACGGCTGGCGCGGTATCCGCACGCTGCAGCGACTGGCCGCGGACGCTCGCAGCACCGGGCTACTGGTGATCATGGATATCAAGCGCGGTGATGTCGGCTCGACCAATGACGCCTATGCCGAGGCCTACCTAGGCGCCGACGCGCCGTTGGCGGCTGACGCCATCACCGTGCATCCCTACCTGGGCCTGGCCGCGATGAGCGGGTTCGTGTCCCGGGCTGAACTGGCGGGCGGCTGTCTGCTGGTTGTGACGCGATCGACCAATCCCGAGGGGCGTGCCATCCAAGCAGCGCAGACTCGCGATGGCTCGACAGTCGAACAGGCTCTGCTGCGCGAGATCGGCGAACTCAACGCTACGCTCACGGATGCTGAAATCGGTCCGGTCGGTGCCGTCATAGGGCCCACGCACCGCGACCCGGAACTAGATCTCACCGCAGCCCGGGCACTGTTCCTGGCACCCGGCGTCGGCGTGCAGGGCGCAACCGCCACAGACGTAGCGCGCGTCTTCGCCGCTTGCCCCGACCGGGTCATGCCCAGCGCGTCGCGCACGCTGCTGGCCTCGGGACCGCATCGGCTGCGAGACGCGGTGGCTACGCTCGCAGCCGAGTTCCGCGACGTGCTAGCGGGCTAAAGGGCGGCCGACCCGTTCCGGGTCGGCCGCGCTGCTGGAGGTCCGTATCAACTGTCGAGGTAGCCGGGGATCCCGGTGCCGGCAAATACGGGGCTCACGCGCAGATAGATCGGCCCGGACTTGGCGCATGCCTGGAACGAGAACGGGACGACCATCGAGCCGTAATCGCCAGGAGCGTAGACCCGCAGCGCGACTGCCTCCGTCGGCTGGCACGTGCTGGTCGGGTAGTTGCCGGCGTCAACGATGACGACGTCAACATGTGCGGTCTGGAACGGCGCAAGCGTGACGAGCCTCGTCGAATAGCCGGCGGCACGCCCGGCGGCACTGCCGAGCTGGCCGCCGCCTCCGCCGACCGCGGAAAGACCTGGGAATCCGTAAAGCGTGCACCTCTGCCGCGACACGTTGGAGATCTCCAGTGCGTACTCAAAGCTCCCTGCGGCGCCATTGCCCGGTATGCCGAGCCAGGCAACCAGTTCGCTCACGTAGCACCTGTGAGTCACGGCTGCCGTCTTCGGCGCCGCGGTACCGGCCGAGGAGGCGAGTGCCGCCGCCGGGAGTGCTATCGCCGCACCGGCGATAGCGGCGGCTGCTGCGATCCTGCGTATCCTGCGCGATGTCAGTCTCATCACAATGCTCCTTCTTGTTAGTGCTGACATCCTCTAGGACTCCGCCGGTCTTTGAATAGTTAGAACGAGCTCGCATGTTCCCGACGGGGACGTCGGTAACTGAGCTGTTAGGAGGCCTCATGATCTTCATTACTGCCAAGTTCCGGGTTCGGCCTGAGCACGCTGACCGCTGGCCAGAGATCTCCGGGTCGTTCACCCGCGCCACGAGGGGCGAACCTGGCTGCATGTGGTTCGAGTGGTCGCGCAGCCTGGATGACCCGAGTGAGTACGTGCTAGTCGAGGCGTTTCGTGACGGCGAGGCCGGGGCAGCCCACGTGCAATCTGAGCACTTCAGGACCGCTCAGCAGACACTGCCCAGACATCTGGCCGAGACGCCCAAGATCGTGAATGTCACGGTGCCGCAAGATGACTGGTCGCGGCTCGGCGAGATGGCGGTGCAGCGAGACTCCTAGCGCCGAGCAGCTTCATGATGGCAGGAACGTGAACAGAGGTTCGGCCGGCAGCGCGGCTGCCAGCCGAGGCGCGCACAGCAGTAACACGTCCACCGGGAGCTTGTCGGCGTAGCTGGCCACCAGGCCAGCATCGGCTTGGCGTACCTCGACACGAGACAGTCCACTGGCGTGGGCCCGAAGGCAGGCTGCGCTGACGTTGCGCGAGTCGGCTTCCACGAGCACGGCGGCGACGTCATCGCGCCGCGAGTGATCGGGCAGCACTCCCAGCACGTCGTGTCCCTGCCCCGCGCACAAGCTCCGCAGCCTGACTTCACCGGCCGCTGTGCCAGCCAGTGCATCCGACAGATGCGCACGGACCACGGCGAGCCGCTCACTCAACAGTGAGCCCGGATCGTCGTAACTCTCATGCCAGGCATGCCAGTCGGGCATCTCAGTCAGCCGCGTCTAGCAGGTGGTCGGCAACTCCGCGGCGGAACGGGGATCCGCGCCTGGTAAGCGGTCATAGACCGAGGACTCGGGCCAGCTCCCGGTATCCCGGCAGCGGGTCAGCGTCGGACTCGGTGAGCAGCTGTATGCAAACATGGTCGGCACCCGCCGCCAGGTGCTCATTGAGTTGAGCCGCGACGTCTTCTGGGCTGCCGTGCGCAACGAGCGCGTCGATGAGAGCGTCGCTGCCGCCGTCGGCCAGATCTTCTGCGGTGAACCCGAGCCGACGCAGGTTGCCGGTGTAGTTGACCAGGCC
>JASHSO010000026.1 GCA_030038715.1 Streptosporangiaceae bacterium | reverse complement strand
TGCAGCCGACCGACGGGCTGATCCGCGGCGCGGTGGTCACCGACACCGGCGAGCCGATCTCGGTGCCGGTGGGGGAGGTCACCAAGGGCCACGTGTTCAACGTTCTCGGCGAGTCCCTGGACGTGCCGACAGCTTCGCTCCAGGTCAAGGAGCGCTGGTCTATTCACCGCGAGCCGCCCCAGTTCGATCAGCTTGAGCCGCGCACCGAGATCCTGGAGACCGGGATCAAGGTGCTCGACCTGCTGACGCCGTACGTCAAGGGCGGCAAGATCGGCCTGTTCGGCGGCGCTGGCGTTGGCAAGACGGTGCTGATCCAGGAAATGATCACCCGGGTCGCCAAGAACTTCGGTGGCGTTTCCTGCTTCGCCGGCGTGGGTGAGCGCACCCGCGAGGGCAACGACCTGTTCCTGGAGATGACCGACTCCGGCGTCATCAAGGACACTGCCCTGGTATTCGGCCAGATGGACGAGCCGCCCGGCACCAGGCTGCGGGTCGGGCTGTCTGCGCTGACCATGGCCGAGTACTTCCGTGACGTCCTGAAGCAGGACGTGCTGCTGTTCATCGACAACATCTTCCGGTTCACTCAGGCCGGCTCGGAGGTGTCGACGCTGCTCGGCCGGATGCCGTCGGCCGTCGGCTACCAGCCAACGCTGGCCGACGAGATGGGCCAGCTTCAGGAGCGGATCACCTCCACCCGCGGGCACTCGATCACCTCGATGCAGGCGATTTACGTTCCGGCCGACGACTACACCGATCCGGCACCGTCGGCGGTGTTCGCGCACCTAGACGCCACCACCGCGCTGTCCAGGGAGATCACCCAGAAGGGCATCTTCCCCGCGGTGGACCCGCTGGCCTCGACGTCGCGGATCCTGGCACCGTCGTATGTGGGCCAGGAGCACTACGAGGTTGCCCGCGAGGTCCAGCGGATCCTGCAGCGGTACACCGAACTGCAGGACATCATCGCGATTCTCGGCATTGACGAGCTGTCGGAGGAGGACAAGGTCACTGTCCAGCGGGCGCGACGGATCGAGCGGTTCCTGTCGCACCCGATGTTCGTAGCGGAGCAGTTCACCGGGCAGCCGGGCGTGTTCGTGCCGCTTACCGAGACCGTCGCCTCCTTCAAGGCCATCTGCGAGGGCCGCTACGATCATGTGCCCGAGCAGGCATTCTTCATGGTCGGCGGGATCGAGGACGTGGAGCACAAGGCGAAGGACATGGAGCGGTCGTGACATCGGGCGTAGCCGTTGTCTCGTCGTCCGTCAGGCAAAGCGGGGTGACTGGGTGACCTTGCATGTCGAACTGGCGATACCGGAGGGCGAGATCTGGGCAGGCTCGGCCGAGTTGGTCATTGCCAAGACCCTTGATGGCGACATCGGCGTTCTGAGCGGCCACGCGCCCGTGATCGGCATACTGGCCGAGGGCAGCCTGGTCCAGATCCGGCCGGAAGGCTCAGCGGGCTCGGACGTCTTCGCGGCTGTGAGCGGCGGATTCTTCTCCGTCGCGGACAACAACGTGTCGATATTGGCGCGGCAGGCTCAGCTCGGCAGGGAAGTGGACGCCGTAGTGGCCCGGTCGGCGCTGGACGATGCGCTCGAGGCCGCGGGGCCGGTGTCGACTGCCGAGGAGCCGGCAGATGTCAGATACTACCGGGCGCTGCTGCGGGCGGCTGAGCAGGGAAGCTGAGGCGGGGGCCTGGCTACTCTCCGAGCGAATTCCCCCGGGCGGGCTGGCCGTGTCGGCCTTCTGACGTTGGCGAGCTCGTCCTGACGCGCGCCCCTCGCGGCAGCGTCGACGGCTACACGGGATAGGGGTCCGCCATCCCCAGGTAGCTACGGCCGTGCGGCATCCGCCAGAGCAGGACTCCGGTCCTGGGCATTTCCACGCGCCAGCCGGGTTGCTGCTTGAGTCGGTGATGTCGTCGGCAGCAGGGGTGCAGATTGCAGCTGCATGTCAGTCCGCCCTGGTCATATGGCTGCAGGTGGTCGAGGTCGCAGCCGACGGCGGGCCGTCGGCAGCCCGGAGCAGTGCAGGTCGGGTTCAGGAGCCTCACGAAATGGGCAAGCCTGCCTCCGGGTCGGTATCCCGCAGTCTCAAGGTCGTGACTGCAGCCCTCGCCGCGGTTCAGCCACGTGACCTTCAGCTGGCTCAGCCAGACTGCGACGGCATTTGGCTCCGGCGGGGCCGGGCCTGGCGGTGCGGTATGGGAGCAGGCGTGCCCGACTGGCTGCCCATCCGGGCTGGTCACAGTCATGCAGTACCGGACTCCCTTCGCCTGGGCCAGGCTGGCGGCAATGTCCCTACAGGTCCAGGCATCGGCCGGGCCGAACCCGGCGACCTGGCCAGGACGGTCGGTCAGGCCAAGCCAGGCCGACAAGGGCACGGTCAGGTTGACGCTGCCACGCGGCCCGGACGGCCACTGCAGGGTCCCGTGCCGGCCTGTGCCATCGGTTTGGTCCGGCCGGTTGTGCTGGGCAGCGCTGCGGTCGGTCGCAGCGTCCGGGCTGGACTCGGTCGCGGCGTCCGGGCTGGCTTCGGTCGCGGCGTCAGGGCTGGCTTCGGTCGCGGCGTCCGGGTCGTCGTCCGCCTGCCTGGCTTGGTAGTCCAGGATTGTGGCTGGGTCGCGGCCGGATAGCAGGGCCAGGAACACGCAGGCTCGGAGCTGGTGCATCGTGCCTGGCACTCCGGCGGCCTTCAGTGCCCGGGCCAGAGCGCTGATGTGCCGGTCTGCGGCCAGCATCTCGGCAGGCGGCAGCTCCCGACCGGCCAGAGCGGCGTTCCCGGAGCTCTCGTTCCAGGCCTGGACGCGGGTGTCTGCGCGGGCGTCGGTCTGCCGCCGCCGGATGGCGTCGGGATCGACGGCCAGCACCTTACGACGCAGCCGGTCACGCAGCTGACCGGACGTCAGCCCGGCCGCGGAGATCATCATGGCTGTGGCGATGCAGAAGGCGGCCTGAGTGTCTAGCCCTGCCAGCTCGTCGGCGAGCACCTTGGCCCGGCCCAGGTCGATCTCCCCGCGGGCCAGCGCATCGCGGACCGGTGCTAGCCGCTCGATGCCGAGCGCCAGACTCATCAGCCCCTCGGCTGCTCGGCCGGTCAGGGTCAATGCAACGGCGAGTTCGGCAGCTGCTCGCTCGCCGGGCTGCGGGCCTGAGCCAATCGGCTCGGCCATCCGACGCGCCGCAAGCTCGTTGACCGCCTCCAACTCGAGTGCTGTCTGCCACGACGCCACCCGGCGAGCCGCTAGCATGATCCCGACCAGTTCGTCGTCCGACAACTCACCCATCCGGTCGCGGGCCTGGCCGGTAAGTTCGGCTAGCACCGAGCACGGCGCTAGCACATCAGCTGGACCGCCCGCTTCGAAACCACGTCGGTCGCGCACCGGCCCGAACTGGCCGTCCATCCCGTGGGTGAATCCGGCCTCGATGACTTCCGGCACGCTATTCTCACTGGCTGCTGGCCGGACCGAGGGAACGTCCAGCCACGACGGTGGCCCGAGACCAGATGGTGTAGAGCGCTCTGCGGGCCGCCCCGACCCGGCAGAGCTAGCAGCAGGCCGCCCCGACCCGGTGGAGCCAGCTGTCGGCCGAACCGAGGCTGCCGCGGAGGCACGGCTCGACCCGGAGCGAGCCATTCGCGAGCCGGAACCAGCCGCCGCCGGGGCAGCCGCCCGGGGACCGGGGCCAGCCGCGACCGGGCCAGCCGTCCGACCAGCCGCCTTCCGCCCCGGACGGGGGCCGGAACCAGCAGCATTCTGCTGGCGGCTGCGGCGGCGTGCCCTTCCGATCATGCCCGAACCTCTTAGCGCAGGAATACGAGGCCGTACTCAGTGCAACAGCCTTACTCGCTCATACTATCGAGTGGCACTGACACTCAGTGCGCGTCGCGCGGCGCGCCGCTCGGAGCTAGCGCTCGCCACCGGGCTTCCACAGCACGTCGCCGTCTGGCTCGTTTGCCCGGCGCGCAAGGATGAACAGCAGGTCGGAGAGCCTGTTCAAGTACCTGGCTGTGAGGGAGTTCACGCTGTCACCGTGTGCTTCGATCGCGATCCAGGTGCTGCGCTCGGCGCGGCGGACCGCTGTCCTGGCCATGTGCAGCAGCGCCGCTGCAGGGCTGCCTCCCGGCAGGATGAAGCTGCGCAGCGCCGGCAGTCCCGCGTTATACCGGTCGCACGCGGCTTCTAGCGCCGCGATGTAGCTCTCCTCGACGCGCAGCTGGGGATAGGCGGGGTTGTCGGTGACCGGGTTGCACAAGTCGGCGCCAACGTCGAAGAGTTCGTTCTGGATCCGGCCGAGCAACATGCTGACCTCGACCGGAAGGTCGCCGAGGCTGACCGCAAGGCCGATGGTGCAATTGGCCTCGTCCACGTCCGCGTAGGCGCCAAGCCGCGGGTCGGTCTTCGGAGCGCGGCTCATGTCACCGAGGCTCGTGCTGCCGTCATCCCCGGTGCGCGTGTAGATCTTGGACAGGACCACGGGAGTGTCGCGGTCTCGTGCGCGTGCCATGGTTCCTACCGTAGCGGGCTGTGCCCTCGCAGTTGGGGACCCTATGAAGTGCGGCTGTCGCGGCCGAAATCTGGCTGCGCGCCTTCATACAGCGGGACGGGCAGGGCAGCCATGATCCAGTACTTCGCGCGATCTCATCGTTGTCAGCGGCCTGACCTGGGGTATTCACATCTCGAACACAATGTGAGATCGTATAGACACACAGAGTGATAGCAGCTATCTTCGCTTGTCCGGGTCTCAGCCCGTTATCGGCCTTGTTATTGGCCGAGGCCAAAAAGGTCGGCCGTGAGCCGAGGGGTTTGCGGTCGCGGCGGCACTTCACAGGTGTGTGCGGCGGAAGTCGGGGGCCCGCCGGACGGTGAGGCGTCGCAACAGGTGGGGGGATGCGCGCTCCCGGCTGCGTCAGCCGGGAGCGCGCCTTTGGCTGGACGGCCTGCCGAACGGTGCAGCCCAACCGGGCGCCGGCAGGACTCTTGGGCGGC
>JASHSO010000334.1 GCA_030038715.1 Streptosporangiaceae bacterium | reverse complement strand
GGGGTCGTGCTGGCGCACCAGCGCGATGCGCTCCGCCAGATCCAGCTCGCTGACCACGTACATCTCACCCTGGTGCGAGTACACGGCGCCCTGGTGCGCCAGGAAGTGGGCGGACGGCTCGTCCACGGTGCCGACCAGCCGGCCGGTACCTTGCTCGACGATCCGAACCGGCTCGCCGTCGATTCCGCGCAGGCCGGTTCGCGCCGCCATGCCGTGCCGGGTGCAATACCATCGGCCGCCCCGTCGGCGCAGCTTGTCGTCGGCAGCGAGCTGGCTAGCGACCGGGTCGGCCGCAGCCGTGAAATCGGCCAGGTCGTCGTCGCTGAGCGGAAGCTCCGCGGCCGCCGCGCACAGGTGCGGCGCAAGCACGTAGGGGTTGCCGGGGTCCAGCACCGTAGCCTCGACCGGAGCGTCGAACAGGGCCTCCGGGTGGTGCACAAGATAGGTGTCGAGCGGGTCATCACGTGCGATCAGGACGGCGACCGCGCCGCGCCCGGCCCGCCCGGCCCGCCCCGCTTGCTGCCATAGTGCGGCCCTGGTGCCCGGCCACCCTGCCATCAGCACCGCATCCAGGCCGGGCACGTTGACGCCGAGTTCGAGCGCCGTCGTGGTCGCGAGTCCAGTGATCTGGCCGGCCCGCAGTGCTTCCTCTAGTGCTCGCCGTTCTTCCGGCAGGTAACCGGACCGATACGCCGCGACGCTGTCGGCCAGCGTGGCGGCCCCGGCCTCAGCAAGTTGCCGCCTGGCTGACAACGCCACCGACTCCGCGCCGCGCCGGGAGCGGACGAATGCCAGTGCCGGCACACCCTCGATGACCAGGTCGGCGAGAAGGGAGGCAGCCTCGGTCGTGGCGGCGCGGCGAAGAGGCGCTCCGGCTTCGCCTCGGATACCGGTCAGCGGGGGCTCCCACAGCGCGAACGTCAGCGGCGCTCGTGGCGCGCTGTCGGCGGTGACAGCGCGGACGGTGCGGCCGGTCAGCAGGCTGGCGCACCGGTCAGGCTGGCTGATCGTGGCAGACGCCAGGAGGAAGATCGGGTCCTTGCCGCTGTGGTGCCGGGCTACCCGGGCTAGCCTGCGCAGCACGTGCGCGACGTGCGAGCCGAACACGCCGCGGTAGGAGTGGCATTCGTCGACGATGACGTATTGCAGCCGCCGGAAGAAGCCGTTCCATCGGGAGTGCAGTGGCAGCAGCGAATGATGCAGCATGTCGGGGGTGGTCAGCAGGTAGCCTGCGTGCGAGCGGGCTCTGGCTCGCTCTGCCCACGGCGTGTCGCCATCAACGACTGCCGGCCGAATCCTGGGCAGCCCCAGTGAGCGCACTAGCCGCAACTGGTCGGCGGCGAGCGCCCTCGTGGGCGCGATGTACAAGGCGGTGCCGCCCGCCAGCACCGCGGTGAGGCCCGGCAGCAGGTAGGCCAGCGACTTCCCGGAGGCCGCGGGTGTCGAGACGATCACGCATTGTCCCGCTCTGGCCAGTTCGGCGGCCTCGGCCCGGTGCTGCCACGGAGCATTGACGCCGATCGAGCGCAACGCACCGACCAGGTCTCCGGGCACCCAGCCGGGCCAGCTCGCCGGCCTGCCGTGCTGTCCTGGCAGGTCGGTCAGGAAGGTGAGACGGCCGTCCCGGCCGCCGGCCAAGACGACGGCGGCGGCCCGGGTACCGTCGCTGGTCAGTCGGCTCTCCCCGGGGAGCTGGCTCTCGCCGGGGTCCAGCGGCTGCGGAGACGACATCGGCTCCCAGTGTGTCGCAACGGCCGATTGCGTGCGACCGTCGTGTGCCCAGGCTGGCCATCGGTGCGTCAGCTGGCGGCGTGCCGCGGTTCGACCCCGCGCCCACCGCCACCGCGGTGTGCCGCGGTGTGTCGCACCAGCCGGAGTGCCAGCGGGCGTGATCTGGTATAGACATGGACAGGGAGTGGTTGAACACGGGTCCCGATAGGCCGGTGTCCACCGCCGGAGACAACTGCCGTACGGCGCTGGAGGTTTTGTGGATCTGAAGCTAGACCACCACAGCAAGGACGGGATCGAGATCGTCGATGTGGAAGGCGAGATCGACGTCTATACCGCGCCGCGCTTGCGAGAACTGCTCATCGAGCTGGTGAACAACCGTTTCTACCAGCTTGTCGTGAATATGGAGAAGGTCGAGTTCCTCGACTCCACCGGCCTCGGCGTGCTGGTCGGGGGCCTGAAGCGGGTACGAGCCCATGACGGGTCGCTGGACTTGGTCTGCACCCAGGAAAGGATCCTGAAGATCTTCAGGATTACCGGCCTGACGAAAGTCTTCGGCATCCACGACACGGTCGACGAGGCGATTGCCGCTCGCCGGTCAGAGAAGTAGGCGCCCGCCCAAGACTGGCAGTAACTAACATGGCGACAGTCGAACTCACCTTCACCCCCCTCCCGGCTCATGTTCGGACCGCAAGGCTGGTCGCTACGGCGGTGGCTCGGCGTAGCGGGGTCGACGAATCGCTGCTGGACGAGGTCAGGCTTGCCGTCGGTGAGGCGTGCTCGCGCGCGGTCGAAGGACACCAACTGCACTGCCCGGGCGAGCCGGTGAGGCTCGCGCTGACCGACACTCCCGACAGGTTCGAGGTCGAGGTCACCGACACCTGCGTGCCGCAGGCCAGCGAACCCGGCAGCCAGGACGGTGCGGTGGCCGGTATTCTGCCGCGCGGCCTTGGGTTCGCAGTGATCGCGGGTCTCGCCGACGACGTCCAGATCAGCGAGACGTCTGACGGCACGCGGATCAGGATGAGTTGGCCGTCGGCCGGAGCCGCCCGCTGACGTGGGCCGGCCGTCCCTGGCGCGGG
>JASHSO010000333.1 GCA_030038715.1 Streptosporangiaceae bacterium | reverse complement strand
GCTCTTCATCGATGTCGCCAGGGGCAGCCAGCGGGTGGCCGAGCGCCGTGCGTGGCTGGAGCGGTTCATGACCGAGGACTGGATGACCGAGTACATCGCCTCAGGCTTGTTCGCCGAGGACGCCTACTGGTCTGGAGATCTTGATGGCGCCGTTGCGGCCGCCCGGGCCACGATCCACGCCGCTGACGCGTGGGGCGAGGATGATGGCCCGCAGGTGATACGGCCGGCCGCAATCGGGATCGCGGCGCTCGGCGACCAGGCCAGGTACGCACGGGCCGGTGGACGCTCCGCCGACCCGCAGATCGCCGATGCTAGGTCGCTGGCCCAGATGGCCAGGAACGGCATGAACGGCAGGTGGCGGCCGGCCGCGTCAATCGGAGTGGACGGAAGAGGCTGGCATGCCAGGGCCGAGGCGGAGCTGAGCCGGGCGGAGGGCAATAACGATCCGCGGCACTGGCGGGAGGTCGTCGACACGTTCGGGCCCGGCTTCGTGTACGAGACGGCCCGGTCGCGGTGGCGGCTGGCGGAGGCACTGGCCGAGGCTGGTGACCGGGACCAGGCACAGCAGGAGTGGCTGCTCGCTGCCTCGGCCGCCGACGAGCTGGGAGCGGCCAGGCTACGCGCTGCCCTGGCCGACCTCGGCCGCCGGGCCAGGCTAGGGCCAGGCCCCGGTGCCACCGGTCTGGCGGCGCGATCGGGGCGTCAGGCAGTGCAGCGTAGCCCGCTCAGCCTACTGACGGCCCGAGAGCTTGAGGTGCTGAGGGCACTAGCCGCCGGGCGCAGTAACAAGGAGATCGCCGCCGAGCTCTTCATCACAGCGAAGACGGTCAGCGTGCATGTGTCGAACATCCTGGCCAAGCTTGGCGCGGCAAGCCGGACCGAGGCAGCGGCGATCGCTCACGGCAACGGGATTGCCACCCGGGTCGGATGAGCCGGCCGCCGCCCTCTAATCCCCGGCGTGCCCGGGCTTAGAGCGGGATGTTGCCATGCTGGCCGCGGCGGCTGGGTGCGCGCGTGATCGCATCCAGGATCGCCTGCCGCGTCTTGGCCGGCTCGATCACCTCGTCGATGACGCCGACCGAGACCGCGCGAGGCAGGCCGCCGACTATCACGTCGTGGTCGGCCGCGAGTTTCGCCTCGAGTTCGTGCCGCTCATCGGCCGGTGCACCAGCCAGCGCGCGCCGGTGCAGGATGCGGACGGCGGCAACCGAGCCCATGACGGCTACCTCAGCGCCGGGCCAGGCGTATACCTTGGTCGCCCCGAGTGCGCGAGAGTTCATCGCGATGTACGCGCCGCCAAAGGCCTTGCGGGTGATAAGAGTCACTCTCGGCACGACGGCTTCGGTGAACGCGTGCAGCAGCTTGGCCCCCCGCCGGACGATCCCGTCCCACTCCTGGCCGACGCCGGGCAGGTAACCTGGCGTGTCCACTAGCACGACCAGCGGCACGCCGAACGCGTCGCACATCCGGACAAACCTCGCCGCCTTCTCTGCCGAAGAGGCGTCCAGGCAGCCGCCGAGCCGGACTGGGTTGTTGGCGATGACCCCGACGGTGCGGCCGCCGAGCCGACCGAGGGTCGTGAGGATGTTTGGCGCCCAGCGCGGGTGCAGTTCGATGCCGGGATCGTCTAGCAGCCCGTCGATCAGCAGATGGACGTCGTAAGCGCGGCGCGTTGAGGATGGCAGCAGCGCGCCGAGGTCCGTGTCCGGTACCGTGGCGCTCTCCCGCGGCGGCACGAGTTGGTTGCCGAGCAACAGCACGAGCTCTCGAGCCCGGTCAACTGCCTCGGCGTCGGTCGCGGTCACCAGGTGCACAACGCCGGACCTGCGGCTGTGCGGCTCGGGCCCGCCAAGCCGCTCCATGTCGACGTCCTCGCCGGTGACGCTGCGCACGACGTCCGGACCGGTGACGAAGATGCGGCCCTGCTCAGACAAGATCACCAGGTCGGTCAGTGCAGGCCCGTAGGCGGCACCGCCGGCCGCGGCGCCGAGGACAACCGAGATCTGCGGTACCTTGCCGGACGCCCTGGTCATGGCGGCAAAGACGATGCCGACCCCGTGCAGGCTCTCGACGCCTTCGAGGATCCGTGCACCGCCGGAGTGCCAGAGCCCGACGATAGGCGCTCCGGTCTCGATGGCGTGCTCGTAGGCGGCGACGATCGCCGCGCAGCCGGCCATGCCCATCGCGCCGCCCTGCAGTCGCGGATCGCTCGCGAACGCGACGGTGCGCACGCCGCCGATGCTGCCGGTGCCGGCCAGCACACCGCTGTCGCCTGGTGGGATCAGCAGTTCGACTTTTCCGGCATCGAACAGCGCTTCAAGCCGCGACTGAGGGTCGCGGGGCAGGCCAGCGGGCGCACTCGGCGCAGTGGCCGACGCCGGCTTGGGTTCGGCTGCCGCTACCTGGGGGGTGTTCAGCGGTGCGCGGATCCCGGGGGCGGGCCTGGTCTCCATGATGGTCACGTCGATCTCCTCGGGTTGGCCCGGCGTGTCCTGCTCGGGGGGCACGTTGGATGCGGTTGACAGTTGCTCAGGCTGTTGTGAAGGCAAGCGCGACATTTGCACCGCCGAATCCGAACGAGTTGTTGAGAACGGCCATCGGGCCGGGGGAGCGTTGCGTGAGCTCCAGCGGCTTAGCCGAGATCTGCAGGCCGGCGTCGTCGTCAGGGTCTTCCAGGTTGATCGTGGGCGGTGCGACCCGCTCGCGCAGCGCCATGATCGCCGCGACGGACTCCACGGCGCCCGCGCCGCCGAGCAGGTGCCCGGTCATCGACTTGGTCGCGGACACAACCACGCCCGGCGCCGCCTCGCCAAGCACGGTCGCGATCGCATGGGCCTCCACCACGTCGCCGGCCGGGGTCGAGGTGGCATGCGCGTTGACGTGCACGACCTGACCCGGCTCGATCCCGGCGTCGGCGAGGACCCGGTGGAGGACCAGCTTGAGCCCGTTGCCCTCCGGCTCGGGCTGGGCGATGTGGTGGGCGTCGGAGGAGTAGCCAACCCCGGCCGCGATCGCGTACACGGTCGCACCACGCGCACTGGCGTGCGCCTCCGACTCCAGCACTACCATGCCGGCGCCCTCACCCAGCACGAAGCCATCCCGGCCGCGGTCGAAGGGTCGCGACGCCCGCTCGGGTTCGTCGTTACGAGTGGACAGCGCGCCCATGGCGGCGAACGCGGCGACGTTCAGCTGGATGATCGCCGCCTCGGTACCGCCGGCCAGCACCACGTCGGCCCTGCCAGACCTGATCATCTCGATCCCGTAGCCGATGGCCTCGGCGCCGGACGCGCACGCACTCACCGTGGTATGTACCTCGGCGCGCGCCCCCAGCTCGATCGCAAGCCAGCCGGCCGAGCCGTTGGGCATCAGCATCGGCACTGTGAAGGGCGACAGCCGCCGCCATCCCTTCTCCTTGAGCGTGTCGTAGGCCACCAGGGTGGACGCGACACCGCCGATGCCGCTGGACACCACTACGCCGAGACGTTCCGGGTCCACGGCCGGCGGTCCGGCATCCTGCCAGGCCTCGTGCGCGGCTACCATGGCGAACTGCTCGCAGCGGTCCATTCGGCGGGCCTTGACCCGGTCCACCATCGTGGCCGGGTCGGCTGCCGCCCATGCCGCGATCTTGGTCGGCAGCTGGTCCGCCCAGTGGTCGGTGAGCCGCTGCACGCCGCTGCGGCCTGCGAGCATCGACTCCCAGGTGCTCGCTACGTCAGTCCCGAGTGGCGTAATGGCGCCGAGCCCGGTCACCACGACCCGTGTCCCTTGTGTGCCCACTACCTGTCTGCTCCTCAAGTCGGCCTGCCGAAACTGCCGTCAGGCTGACGCCTAGTCATGCTGCTGACGCGGGGCCCGGCCGGGAAAGGTCTGCGCCGCGCGGCCGGCCGCCGGTCAGTGCTCGCTGGCTCAGGCCGATACCTCGGCGCGCCGGACGTAGTCGACGACGTCCTGCACGGTCTTGAGGTCCTTCAGCTGCTCGTCCGGGATCTCCACGCCGAACTTGTCCTGCGCGGCCACCGCGATCTCGACCATC
>JASHSO010000332.1 GCA_030038715.1 Streptosporangiaceae bacterium | reverse complement strand
CCAGGAAGGGACTGCTCACCATGCCAAGCACACCGAGGCTGCCCGCCGTGCTCGGGCTACCCGCCGCTCTCGGCCTGCTGGCCGGGGCCGGGATCGCGCTGGCACCGGCCGCCGCGGCGGCCCCGCCCTCCTGCGCGGTGCTCAACCCGGCCCTGCACGCCAGCTACACGACACTGCAAAGCGCGGTGACCGCGGCCGGCCCGGGCGCCCGGCTGCTGCTGTCCGGCACCTGCACCGGGACCACCACGATCGACCAGAACCTGGCCGTGACCGGCGTAGGCTGGCAGCCCACCCTGGACGCCGACGACGAGGGCAGGGTGCTCACCATCGACGCTGGCACGGTGACCCTGACCGGGCTCACCGTCACCGGCGGCAACGGGAGCGCCGACGAAATAGGCGGCGGCATCTACAACGCCGGCACGCTGACCCTCGTCAGCACCACCGTCACCGGCAACACCGCCGAACCTGGCGGCGGCATCTACAACGCCGACGGTACGCTCACCCTCGAAGGCCAGGCTGGCATCACCGGCAACACCGCCGCGGGCTACGGCGCCGGCATCTACAACGCCGACGGCACGGTGATCATCGGCGGCCGCGCCAGCATCACCCGCAACACCGCCGAGATCTTCTTCGGCGGCGGCAGCGGCGGCGGCATCGAGAACGCTGGCGGCACGGTCACCCTGAGCGGCCAGGCCAGCGTAACCCGCAACACCGCCGAGAACTTGGGCGGCGGGATCGACAACGAAGACGGCGGCACGGTCACCGTCGGCGGCCAGGCCGACATCACCCGCAACACCGCGGCGCAGGGCGGTGGCACCTTGAACAACAACAGCACGGTCACCCTGGACGGGCAGGCCAGCATCGCCCGCAACACCGCCACCGGCCGCAGCGACAACGACGACGACGGCGGCGGCATCTACAACGAGGCCGGCACTGTCAGCCTCGGCGGGTCGGCCACCATCATCGGCAACACCGCGACCAACGTCGGCGGCGGCATCCTCAACGACGCTGCGCTGACCATCGGGGGCCGCGCCAGCATCACCCGTAACACCGCCGGTTCTGGCGGTGGCATCTTCAACGTCGGCACGCTGACACTCGGCGGCCAGGCCAGCATCACCCGTAACGCCGCCCAGTATGATGGCGGAGGCGTGGCCAACGACTACGGCGGTGCGATCACTGTCGGCGGGCTGGCCACCATCACCGGCAATATCGCGAGCAGCCAGGGCGGCGGCATCTGGAACACCGGCAGCACGCTCGCCCTTCAAGGCATGGCCAGGGTCACCGGAAACACCGCGAGCAGCCAGGGCGGCGGCATCTGGAACGCGGACAGCGGGACGGTAAGCATGGCCTACCAGGCCACCGTCAGCTTCAACACCGCCGATGGCGGGCCGGGCAGCGGCGGCGGCATCTACAACGTCGCGACACTGGTCGGGGCGAAGTTCGGGTTCGAGGGCAACGTGTTCGGCAACCGACCCGACAATCTCGGTCCGTGACCGTCGGCCCACCCTAAGCGCATAGGCAGAGACCGGCCGCTGCCAGCAGCAGCATTGACAAGCTGGATGACCAGGTGTCTTGCGCACCGGGTCCGCTGTGTCGGCGGACCGAGATGGCGACACAGGTAGTCTTTCGGCCGCCGGACCCCCGCCCGGGTGCTAGCACGCCGCGAGGGTTCCCGCCGCTGCGACCAGGAGAGACTGGTGACCATGCTGCACACACTGAGGCCGCCCGCACTGCCGAGGCTGCTAGCCACGCTCCGGGCAAGTCCGTCGACACCGAGCGCAGGTTGTTGGAAGACGTCCTCCGGGCGGGGCAGGCAGTCAATCCTGCCCGCCCCGGTGTGAGTCGGGCGGCTCGGCGGCATCCCGGCGCCGCCAGTCCTCGGGCAGCGCCGCCTCCAGCACGTCGTCCACCGTGATGAGCCCGATCATCACCCGATGCTCGTCCACCACCGGGACTGTGATCAGGTTGTAGTCGCTCATCAATAGCGCCACGTCCACTACGTCGGTGTCGGCACCAACCCGGACCGGGTCGTCGTCGTAGACGTCGCGCACCGGGGCGCTCGGGTCGGCCTGCACCAGCGAGACAAGCCTCGTGACCCCGCACAGCCGCCCCCGGTCGTCCAGGACGTGGACGCTGGTCAGCGCTTCCGGCTGCATGCTGCCCGCGCCTGCCACGGCGGCTATCGCTTCGGCCACCAAGGCTCCGGACTGCACAGCCACGTAGTCCATGCCCATCAGGCCGCCAGCACTGGTGGGGTTGAATCCCATCAGCGTCAGCACCTTTGCCCGCTGGCCAGGCGGCAGCAGGTCGAGTACGGGCTGGCGGCGCCGTTGCGGCAACTCCGCGATCGCGTCTGCTGCGTCATCTGCCCTCATCCTGGCCAGCACCTCGGCAATCTCGGCGTCGGTCCGAGCGCCGAGAAGCCTGGTCGCACGGTCCTCTTCCAGCTCTTCGAAGACGTCGGCCTCAAGCTCAGGGTCGGCGTGGACCTGGCCGAGTATCTCGCTCTCCTCGGCCCTGGAGGCGTCCTCTAGCAGATCGGCGATTTGCGCTGGCTTGAGCCTGCGGATACGGGCGAATGGCCGCCGGGACAGGGCGCTGCTCGAGTGGCCGATCAGCGGCTCGAACGCGGCCCACTCCCGAAACTGGTGCGTCCCCGAGCCGGTGGCATGCGCAACAGCGAACAGCCGCCGGGGCCGCCGGTGGCTGTCCACGCCGGTCACGACGAGTTCGCCGTCACGGGGTTCGAGCTCGAGGTCGCCAGCCTTGATCAGGCGGACGCTCTCGACGTCGATCAGCCGATGCCCCAGCACGTCGGCCCGCAGCAGCACCTCGCCTTCGCGTCGCTCGAACTGCCGCAAGTCGAGCCTGGCGCTGGTCAGCCTGAGCTGCTCGCCGTCCAGGTTTGCTACCTGGTCGATGGGCACGAACAGGGAGCGACCGCCAACGGTGACTACCAAGCCGGTGACGACCGGATATTCGGCACCGCGCAGCCGCACGATCATGTCGGAGAGCCGCCCGATGGAGGCGCCGCCCGAATCCGTGACCGGCCTGCGCAGCAAGTCGGACAGGTGCAGCGGGCGCATCCCGCCGATATGCGGCGCCGGTGAGGACGGCGTCGTACTCATGGGATCAGCCTGCCACGAATCCGCCCGGATCACCCCGCACACCACCCGGAGCCCAAGGGGGCCCAGCCGCCTCCCAGGACGGGCGAGGCTAGCCGGGAGTCCGGTCTCCGAGGTCTGGGCCGGCCGGTCTCCCCGTTGGCGCGGTGCAATGGTATGAAGGCCACGTCAGGGTGTCGAGGGGAAGGCGCTGCGGCGTGGCCATGCGAAGCGCTGTCGACTCGCTCGCGCAGGGAGACGACGTAGCCGAGGGCGTTGGCTATGCACTCAAGCGCAAGCTGCTCGGCAAGCCCCTCATCAACGAGCAACTGAGCGAGCAGCGGCTGTCCAAGCGGCTGGCGCTCGGCGTGCTGTCGCCCGACGGGATCTCGTCCTCGGCCTACGGCACCGAGGAGATCCTCATCGAGCTCCTCAAGGGGGGCCTGGCAGTCACGGCCTTCACAGTGCTGCTGCCGATCACCAGCGTGGTGTTGTTCGTGATGGCGCTGGTGGTGCTGTCCTACCGCGAAGTGGTGATGGTCTACACCCGGGCCGGCGGCTCGTACGCGGTCGCTCGGGAGAACTTCGGCCCGCGGGTCGCCCAGATCGCCGCGGTCGCGCTGATGATCGACTACGTGGTGACCGTCGCGGTTCAGGTCGCTGCCGGCACCGCGGCGGTGGCGTCGGCATGGCACTGGCTCGGGGCGAGCACGACCCGGCTGACCGTGGCGTCGATCCTGGTCGTGCTGGTGATGCTCTACGGCAACCTCCGTGGCATCCGGGAGGCAGGCCGGTCCTTCGCGGTTCCGGTGTACCTGTTCTCCGGCCTGATGATCCTGACGATCATCGTGGGCCTGGTGCGCGAGGCGACGGTCGGTCTGCCGATGTACCACCCGCACGCGGGCATCATCACGGCCGCGCCCAACCACGACAGCCTGATTACGTTCGGCTTGGCCTTCGTGCTGCTGCGGGCGTTTGCTAACGGCGGCTCGTCATTGACCGGCATCGAAGCGGTGTCCAACGCGGTCAGCGCGTTCAAGCCGCCGGAAGGCCGCAACGCACGCCGGGTGCTGGTGATCGAGGGCCTGATCCTCGGCACGCTGGTGGCCGGCATCTCCTGGATGGCCCACGTCACCCACGCCAGGCCTTACAAGACCGGCGTACCGACCGTGATCTCTCAGGAAGCCCAGCTGGTCTTCGGGCACGGGCCGGTGGGTGACGTCATGTTCGTCTTGGTCCAGGCGGCGACGGCCCTGATCCTCTACACCGGAGGCAATACCAGCTTCAACGGGTTCCCGTTCCTGGCCAGCTTCGTCGCCGAGGACGCCTTCCTGCCGCGCTGGCTGACCAAGCGCGGCCACCGGCTGGTGTTCTCCAACGGGATCATCGTGCTTGCCGTGCTATCGATCTGCCTGCTGGGTGCCGTCGGCTCGAACGTCAACAACCTGGTCCCGTTCTACGCAATCGGGGTTTTCACCGCGTTCACCATGGCAGGCCTCGGCATGGGCAAGTATCACTACGAGACCAGGGAGCCCGGCTGGCGGCACAAGCTGGTGATTAACTTCTCGGCCGGCGTTACCTCCCTGGTTGTGGTGCTGATCTTCGCGATCGTCAAGTTCACCGAGGGCGCCTGGCTGGTCGTGGTGCTGTTCGCGCTCGGCGTGCCTGCGCTGATCTACCTGAACGGTCAGTACCGCAAGGAGGCCCAGGTGCTGGCTGTCATCGGCGCCCGCAGACAGCAGCGGCCCCCGGAGCCGCCGACTTACTCGCGCCGCACTGTCTACGTCTTCGTAGATGACTTCGACCTGGCCACGATTGCCGCCCTCCGGTACGCGCGCAGCCTGCGCGCGACGTCGCTGCGCGCGGTGCACTTCGTCATCGACAACGTGCAGGCCGACCGGCTGCGCCAGGACTGGGTCCGGGCCAACACCGGGATCGCCCTGGACTTCGTGGACTGCCCGGATCGCAGGCTGCCGAGGGCCGCAGCAGAGATGGCAAGCGCGGAGGCGACGCTGCCCGGGGTCGGTGTCACCGCGATCCTGCCGCGGCGCACCTATCCCCCGGTACTGGGGCGCCTGCTGCACGACAGGACCGCGGACAAGATGGCAGCGGCGGTCAGCAGGGTTCCGCATGCGGCGGCCACCATCGTCCCCTTCGACGTGCGCAGCCGGGTCGACGTCCTCGCGGCCAGGCATGCCGAGGGAGCCGCCACCGCACCGGCCACGGCAGACGGCCAGGCTCGCGGCCGGCCTGCCGAGGCCGGGCGGGCCGGACCGGCAAGGCCAGGCCCCGTTCCCGATGAAAAGCCCGACCTGGCAGCGGGCCGTGACGGGCGCGCGACGGCCGGCCAGGCACCCTCCCTACCCGGCGAAGGTCTGCCGCCTACCGGTCCGTCGGTGGCGGGCAGCAACTACGACCGGCCGGCCCCGCCACTCGGCGTGAACCCGATCGGGTCGCTGACCAAGCCGTCCAAGGCTGTGGTCGAGGGCCGGGTGCACGCGGTCGAGATCCGGCCGGTCGAGCGGAACACGGTGCTCGCCTGCGACATCGAGGACTCCACTGGCCAGCTCACTGCGATGTTCTACGGCAGGTCGAACATTCCCGGCCTGCGGCCGGGCATCAAGGTCCGGCTACGCGGCCGGGTCGGGCTCAGCGACGGCAAGCCCATAATGATCAATCCGGCCTACGAGCTGCTGGCCCCTGGCGCCGAGCCGCCGGTCGAAGACGGCGAGCCCGGCCCAGGCGGTCCGGATGGGTCCTGACACCGCCGCGGCCGAGCTCGCGGCCGGGGGCGCGCACCCGCTTGACCCACTGAGCGCGGCCGAAATCCGCCGGGCGACGGCCGTCCTGCGAGCCAGGAAGGGCGTGGGCAGCGGCTGGCGGTATGCATCCATCGAGCTCGTCGAGCCGGCCAAGAACGAACCCGCCGGGTCCGCGCGAACGGTGCGGGCGGTCTGCTGGCATGCCGGAGACGGCCGCACCTACCGGGCCGAGGTGTCGCTGGCCGACGGCGAGGTGACCCGGTGGGAGTACCTGCCGGGCCAGCAGCCCAGCATCACGCTGGATGAGTGGCACGAATGCGACGAGATGCTGCGCCGCCATCCGGCCCTCATCGACGCCCTGGCCAGGCGCGGCATCACCAACCTCAGCCT
>JASHSO010000331.1 GCA_030038715.1 Streptosporangiaceae bacterium | reverse complement strand
GCCGAGCCTGCGCGAGTACCACCCGACCGCAGGGCACCTTGTCCGCGTGTTTGAGCCAGATCCCGCTGTGGGGTTCGCCAGGCCACGGGGACTGCGATTCGGGCCCGACGGTCGGCTCTACTGCGTGGGCGAAGGCCACGTCGTCGCCTTTGATTTCTACAGCGGCAGGTTCATCGCCGTCGTCGCGCGGCTGGCGAGACTCAACGGCCAGGCTCTGGTCCTATTGCCGTAGTCGCAGGGCACGTGCAAAGTCCGCAGCGCCACGGGAGGGCCACGTTCCCTACCCCCACCGTCTCGCCGCGGCATTGGGCTCATTGCTCAACGGGAACGTGCTCGCGCCACGAGTGCTGCGGGACGAAGCCAAGGGCCTGCCGGGCCCGGTCAGATGAGAGCAGCGAAGCGCAGCCGTGGACCTGACCGCGCAGTGGGACAGCCGGGAACACCTCGCTCATCAGCTCCGCCGACGGCCTGGTCATGACCGAGTCGGCGGCGGCGATGATGAAGCTCTGGCTGCCGGTCATGTCGGCCTCAAGCGCGAGTCGGCAGGCTGCCGCGGCGTCACGCTCGTCGATGTAGCTCCACAGGTTCCACCGCCGGACCTCGGGCTTGTCCCAGAGTGCGGGAAACTCCTGATACTCGGCCGGGCCGAGGATGTTGGAGAACCGCAGCGCGACGAACGGGATGCCCGACCACCGCGCGATCTCCCTCGCTACCGTCTCACTAGCGACCTTGGACAGCGCGTAGGTGGTTGTCGGCACCGGGTAGTGATCCTCATCGACCGGCGCGTACCTGGGCGGCACATCGAACGGCAGCCCTAGGGTCGTCTCGCTCGACGCCCAGACCACCCGGCTCAGTCCGGCCCTGGCCGCGGCCGAGAAGACGTTGAAGTTCATGGTCATGTTCCGGTTGAACGTGTCGGCGGGAGTCCTGATGTCGGGCGCCGGGATGTTAGCCAGGTGGACGACAGCCTCAACATCCTGGAGCACCTCGACCGCCTGGCCGTAGTTGGTCAGGTCCGCAAGCAGGAACTTCGGCTCGTCCAGCTCGTCAGGCACTGGCATGACAAGGTCAGTGGACACCACCCAGTAGCCGTGGGCCATCAGGTCGGCCACCACGGACCGCCCGGCCTTGCCACTCGCCCCGGTCACGCATACCTTCATGCCTGCCTCCGACCGTGAGTCCGTCCCGCGCCCGCGCGCTCGACATCATGCACGACCTCTCCCGCCAGAGGCAATTGCTACTATGCCGCGGCGGGTAAGGCCAACCACTGGAGGTGCCAGATGGAGCCCGTATCAGCCGCAGAGAGAATTGTCCTGGCCCACTTCATCGTCTCGGACGACGTTGAGCGCTCTCGTCGCTTCTACACCGAAGTGCTCGGTGGCAAGGTGGTTTTCTCCGGGGGTCCGACCTACGTTGCACTAGCCAACAGCTGGATCATCATCAATGTCGGCGGAGGTCCGACCGACGACAAGCCCGCCGTCACTCTGGAGACGCCACGCGAGCCCGACCGGGTCAGCAGCTTCCTCAACATCCGGGTCGCCGACATCCACGCCGTGTACGCCGAATGGAGCGCCCGAGGCGCCCAGTTCCTGACGCCGCCGAAACAGCACCAGTACGAGATCCGCTGCTACATCCGCGATCCGGACGGTCACCTGATCGAGGTGGGCCAAACCACCGACCCAAGCGGGGACTGGTCGCCCGCTCACTGGCCATCGAGTACGTTCAGCGGAGCGTCGGGCTGAACGTCGTCGTCCTCAGTGTTATGTGCTCCGAACCTGCTAGTCTGTGAGTCTGCTATCACATCTGGTAGCACTGGTAACACTGGATGGTGGCAGTGGCAGCATTGAACATCAGGAACCTTGACGAGACGGTGAAGCGGCGGCTTCAGGTCCGCGCAGCTCGTCACGGCCGGTCAATGGAATCGGAGGCGCGCGAGATTCTCGCCGATGCCGTTCGCGAGCCCGCAGACTCCGCCGGGCTGTTCACGGCGCTTCTTGAGAGGTTCGGCACTCTCGGCGGAGTCGACGTAGAGCTGCCCAGCCGCAGCGAACCAGCACGTGCCGCGGATTTCTCTCGGTGATCATCCTCGACACCAACGTCGTTTCCGAGCTCATGCGCCCGGAACCGGCCCCTCGCGTCGCAACCTGGGTGCGCGACCGGGACAGGCGCGAGCTGCGCACGACCGCTATCACGCTGGCAGAGGTCCGGTACGGCATGGCCCGGCTGCCTGATGGCCGCAGGAAGCAGGTCCTTCTAGCCGCGGCCGACGAGATCTTCTCGGCCTTCGCAGACCAGGTCGTGCCGGTCGATACGGCGGCGGCAGAGCATTACGCGGTCATCGCCAGCAACCGCGAGCGAGCCGGGAAACCGATCGCCGGCTTCGACGCACTGATCGCTGCCGTCTGCCGCTCGCGCGGCGCTGCGCTAGCGACTCGCAATGTATCCGACTTTGACGGCACCGGCATCGAGGTCATCGATCCCTGGCTTTAACGACTGGCAGGCCGGCCTGGGCCCAGGCGAGGAATCCTCCTGCTAGGTCCGTGGCGCGGCGCAAGCCGAGGTCTTGCAGCGACGCGGCGGCGAGGCTGGAGGCGTAGCCCTGGGAGCACATGATGATCAGGTGCAGGTCGTAACCGGTGGCCTCCGGAAGCCTGGCGTCGGAGCGGGGATCGAATCTCCACTCGAGCACGTTCCGCTCGACGGCCAATGCGCCAGGCACGCTGCCTTCGACCAGCTTCTGCGCGTGCGGCCGGATGTCAACCAGGATTGCTCCGCTGCGCACTGCGTGATAGGCCTGCGACGGACTTAGCCGTCGCAGCCGTCGCCGGGCTGCTTGCAGAATCTCCTCGACGGGGAGCGGATCGGTGCGCGTGACGCACGCCGGGCCGCACTCGGCTACCACTGCCGGTCCTCGCCGGCTGCCCGGAGGACGCCGCCGGAAGCAACTTCGTAGCGGCGCATGGTCACGAGCGGCGGCGAATACGCGTGGATGCTGATCGCCGGCAATGCCGAGCCGTTACGCACGTCGTGGACATAACCCGCGCCGAACGCCCGCACCGCGCCCGTGCAGAGAACTCGTCCTGACGCCGCTGCCCTGCCGCCGGGCGCCGCTCGCTCCACCAAAGTGCCCCGTGCCACTGCGAAGGCACCTGCAGACCTGCCGTGATCATGGAAGCCAGTATGTTGCCCCGGAAGCCAGCTCAGCAGCCAGATCTCGTGTTCCTCAGCCAGTGCGAGGCGCTGATACCAGCGCCGGTCCGAGTGGTATCGGACGAGGCTAAGCCACGCTTCGGGCCGCTCGGCGACAGTTAGGACGATGTGGGCGAGCCCGGCGGGGGTGACCGGGGTGATCGGTGCTGCAGAACCGGACAGGACAGTCAAGGTAGCCTCGCTGCTCTCTGATGGGGACTAGGA
>JASHSO010000330.1 GCA_030038715.1 Streptosporangiaceae bacterium | reverse complement strand
TTCCGGCACCGAGGTAGATCGCCACGTGCGAGATGTAATCAGGCGCTGTCGGGTCGGTGTGATAGAAGAGCAGGTCACCCGGCTCAAGCTGGCTCAGCGGTACGCGCGGGCCGGTCTGCGCCTGGTCGACGGCGACCCGCGGCATGACGATCCCTGCCTGACGCAGAGACCACTGCACGAGGCCCGAGCAGTCGAACTCGCCTGGGCCGGCCGCACCCCAGACGTACGGCGTGCCCACCCGGCTCAGCGCCGCCGCCAGGAAGGCGCGCGTCTGCGCGGTGCTCAGTCCCGGACCGTCGGCCGCGGAGATCCCGATCGCGCCTGCCGAGCCGGTAGTGACCGGGAGCCCTGCTGCCGCGGCCTGGCTCACCAGCGGCGTGACCGACGCGTCGCGCGGCAGTACCGCCGCCATGCGCTGCATCAGCGTGCTGAGCCAGGCATGCGGCGCACTGACCACGATCGCGTTCTGCTCGGGCATGCCGAGCGAGCGGGCTACCTGATCGGACACCACGGCGTTCACGCCGCTGATCCCGACAGTGCCGAATCCCCCGATCCGCAGCCGCTCGGTCCGCGCGCCGGTCACCCGGACGGTCCCGCCTAGCGGCAGCTTCTCCTGGCTCCCCATGAGGTAGGAGAGCGCGATTCCGCCGTCGGCCACGTTCTGCCACAGGGCGGTCGCCCTGGCCGTCGGACCGGCAGCGAAGGCGCGGAAGGTCGACGGGTGGACCCCGAGCACCGCGAGCCGCTCGCCGTTGACGTCGATTCGTGCCGCGTCGACCGTTTCGGCGGCGGTCACTCCCGGCAGCCGTCGCAGCGCACTCGCCGTGCCGGGTGGCAGGGCGCTTGGCGCGATCACCAGGAGGTCTGCGGGGTGCGGCGTGCCTAGTGGCCGCATCCCGGGCTCGGCCCTCGAACCAGCCGGGCGGGCTACGGGAACCGTCGGCCCGCTAGCAGGAAGGAAGAGCCCGGCCTGCCTAGCTTCGGCCGACACGGTCTGGCCGACACGCTCGCGCGCCGCGTTCGCCTCCGCGACCGCGGCCGACGGGCGGGATTCAGCCGACCTCGACGGGCCGGCCTCACGTCTTGCCGCGCCCTGGCCGGTCCCGTCCGGCCCGGAGTGCTCAACCGCGATGACGGCCGGCGAGATGATCACTGCGACTGCGACGGCCGCCGCGGCCAGCAGGCCGGGGCGCAGGCGACGCTTCCCGTCGCGCACCGCAGGCTCCCCTCGGTGGTCGGCGCTGCCCGGCCCGGGCAACTCCTCACTCGCACCCGTGGTATACCCAGCAATTCCCGTGCTGCTCCTGCCATTCTCCTCGCCTTGCCGCGGCGCGCGAACGCTCGCCGAACCTTGGCATTGCCGCGACCAAACGCGCGCGCGTAGATCAGCCAAGAGCGGCACGAAGCTGCTCGGGCTCGGTGACCGGCGTCCGGCAGGAGAAGTCCCGGCAGACGTACGCGGCTGGCGAGCCGTTGACGGCCACCCGGCCAGCCAGCAGTGGTACCTGCCCTTCCCGCCGATCCGCTGTATCGCCGTCGCCACATGCCAGCACCGCGCCGGGAGGCGCCGCCAGCAACGCCATGTGCTGGAGCGCGTCCCGCTCGGGCGACGGCTGACCCACCACTGCGATCTCGACCGGGCCCGACAGTACTGCCGTTGCGACGGCCAGACCGGAGCCCGCAGCCCGGGGATAGGAGCGCGCCAGCGCCGGCACGCCGTCCAGTGCCGCCAGCGCCGCATCCCGATGGGCGGACGAGCCGGTCAGTGCGGCGTAGCTGAGCAGCGCTCCCGCCACCGCGAACGTGCCGGATGGGCTGGGCCCGTCGGCGACGTCTGAGGGTCGGTAGATCAACTGCTCGCTGTCGTCGGCCGTGTCGTAGAACCCGCCCGTTCCCGTCCCGAACCTCGCCAGGGCGGTGTCGAGCAGGGTTCCGGCTAGCCCCAGCCAGCGCGCCTCCCCGGTCACCCCGGCCAGCGCGATCAGGCCCTCGGCTACACAGCCATAGTCCTCGAGCACTCCCGGGCTGCGCGAAGCACGGCCCGCCCTCGACGTTCGCGCCAGGCGGCCGCCGGCTAGGTGCGTGCCTACCAGCAGCTCGGCTGCCTCGCGCGCCGCGGCCACGAAATCGCTGCGGCCAAACAGCAGGCCGGCCTCCGCCAGTGCCGCTATGGCGAGGCCGTTCCATGCGGCGACCACTTTGTCGTCGCGGCCAGGCCTGGCGCGTCGCTCGCGAGCCGCCAGCAGGGCCGCCCGGATCCCGCCGAGGCGCGCGGCGTCCGTGGGGTCCTCGCGAAGCTGCAGGACGGACGAGCCGTGCTCGAAGGTCCCCGTCTCGGTCACACCGAACACCTGCGCTGCGTACTCGGCATCCGCCGGGCCCAGCTCGGCGGCGAGCTCGGCCGGGTTCCAGACGTAGAACGCGCCCTCTTCGCCGTCGCTGTCGGCGTCCAGGGCCGCGGCGAAGCCGCCCTCGGGTGTCCGCATCTCGGCCAGCAGCCAGTCGGACGTTTCTTCAGCGACCCGGCCAGCGAGCGCGCTCTCGGTCCGGCGCCACAGGTGCGCATAGACCCTGGTCAGCAGCGCATTGTCGGAGAGCATCTTCTCGAAGTGCGGGACCACCCAGGAGGCGTCGACGCTGTAGCGGGCGAAGCCGCCGGCGAGCTGGTCATAGATTCCGCCGCGGGCCATTGCATCGGCGGTCTTTGTCGCCATGGCCAGGGCCTCTGTGTGGCCGGCCTGTCGTCCGCCCACTCGCTCGGCGTGGCGGACCAGGAATTCCAGCACCATCGAGGGCGGGAACTTGGGAGCGCCGCCGAAGCCGCCCCGGCTGCCGTCGAACTCGGCTGCCAGGTGCGTGACGGCCGCCTCGCAGGCAGCGCCGAGTTCCGACTGCTGGTTGCCCACCGCGCCGGACACCACTGCGTCGCCGAGTCTGAGGCCGCGGCCCGGCGCGATGCCGCCCGGCGGCTGGCCGGCCGCCTGCTCGGCCAGGGCTGCGGCGATCTGGGCTGCCTGCCGCCGGACTGCGACGCGATCCTCTTGCCAGGCCTTCGCCACGCCGAGCACGAGCCGCTGGAACTGATCTTGAGGGAAGTAGGTGCCGCAGAAGAAGGGTTCGCGCTCTGGAGTCATGAACACGGTCATCGGCCAGCCGCCCTGGCCGCGGTTCATCGCCTGGGTGGCGGTCATGTACACACTGTCGATGTCTGGCCGTTCCTCGCGGTCGACCTTGATGGCCACAAGGTGCTCGTTCACCAGTTCGGCGGTCTGCTCGTCGGCGAACGACTCGTGCGCCATCACGTGACACCAGTGGCATGCTGAGTAGCCGACCGACAGCAGCACGGGCACGTCCCGCTCGGCGGCGGCGGCGAACGCCTCGTCGCACCAGGGCCACCAGTCGACCGGGTTGTCGGCATGCTGCAACAGGTACGGGCTCGTCGCCCCGCGAAGACGCTCTGCCATCCTGCTATCCTTCCCCGGCCGTGCGCCGCAAGCCCGCCCGGGGCAGGACGAGTCATGGACACCGGCCTCGAGAGGTCGCCAGCCCCGGGCATGGGCTGGGTCTCCTGCACCGGGTAGAGCGGCCTAGCCACGGGGAATGCTGATAACTCGCTGCAAATTCGCTTGGCAGAGTGGCCCCGGAGGGCCTGTCTGGGCCATGCTGTTGAGAATCCGGCGTTCGGGGGGCGCCACGACCGGTCAGCTCGCCGTATGGCCATGAACCTGCCATCACGGTGGAAATCGCCCGGTACACTGCCACGGATGCCATCGTTGAGAACCCGGAAGCCTGAGTTCTCGGCCGGCGGCCAAGGCGGCTGCCGGGGATTTCTTCGAGCAGTAGAGCAATAGGAGCACCTATGCGCGTTCTGGTCCTCGGCGGCGACGGTTTCTGCGGATGGCCTACCTCGCTATACCTCTCCGATCGTGGTCACGACGTCACAATCGCCGATAATCTGAGTCGACGGAAGATCGACGTCGAACTCGAGGTCGAGTCGCTGACGCCGATCCGGTCGCTGAGCGACCGCCTGCGCGCCTGGAAGGAAGTCTCCGGCCGCGAGATCGGCTTCGTGAACATCGATCTGGCGAACGAGTACGACCGGCTCGCCGCGCTGCTCCAGGACCTCCGGCCGGACGCCATCGTTCACTTCGCAGAGCAGCGCGCGGCGCCGTACTCGATGCGCAGCGAGAAGACCAAGCGCTACACGGTCGACAACAATGTCCGCGCCACGCACAACCTGCTGACCGCGCTGGTCGCGACCGGAGTCGATGCCTCCCTGGCACACCTCGGCACCATGGGCGTCTATGGTTACGGCTGGTCGGGCAGTGCCCCGATTCCCGAGGGCTACCTGACCGTGAAGGTGCCCACACCCGACGGCGAGATCGAGCGCGAGATCCTGCATCCGGCGAACCCGGGCTCGGTGTACCACATGACCAAGACCCTGGACCAGCTGCTGTTCTCCTTCTACGCCAAGAACGACGGGCTGCGGATCACTGACCTGCACCAGGGCATCGTCTGGGGCACGCAGACCCAGCAGACGATCAAGGACGAACGGCTCATCAACCGTTTCGACTACGACGGCGACTACGGCACCGTGCTGAATCGTTTCTTGATGCAGGCGGCTATCGGCCACCCGCTCACCGTGCACGGCACCGGCGGCCAGACGCGCGCCTTCATTCACATCCGCGACACGGTCCGGTGCATCGAGATAGCCATCAGCAACCCGCCGAAGTCGGGCGATCAGCCGAAGGTGCTGAATCAGGTGACCGAGGTACACCGGCTTCTCGACCTGGCCAAGCTGATCAGCGACAAGACGGGCGCAGAGGTCGCCTACCTGCCCAACCCACGGCGCGAGGCGGACGAGAACGACCTGGTGGTGCGCAACGACCAGTTCCTGGCGCTTGGCCTGCAGCCCACGACGCTGTCGGAAGGTCTGCTGGAGGAGATCACCGATATCGCGGCCAAGTACAAGCACCGGGTGAACCCGTCCAAGATCATCGCTCGCTCGGTCTGGCGGGCCGGCATGGAGACGTCAGCGGACCTGATGACGGAGCTGCCGCAGTAACCGCGGCCCGGCCGACGTGGTTCCGCCGCGGACCGGGTCCCCCGCAGCATCGTCAGCTCGGGCCGACTCGTTCCGCCGCGGATCGGATCGCTTCGCGTCTCCTGCTAGCGTGCGTGTGTGACGTCACCGCAGTCCGCACCAGCCGCGCGCGGCACCAGGGTACGCGGCACCAAGCAGTCTGAACTGCTGTCAGCCGCGCTGGACGGGCTGCCTGGATTCTGCAGCGCCCAGCAGATACACGCCGAGCTGCGACGACGCGGCGAGCACATCGGCCTGACCACCGTCTACCGCCACCTGCAGGTGCTCAGCGAGGACGGCCTGGTCGATGCGATCCGGGATGCGAGTGGCGAGACGCTGTACCGGCGCTGCCGCAGCGACGCCCATCATCACCACCTGACCTGCCGCAATTGCGGGCGGAGCGTGGAGGTCGAGGGCCGGGCTGTCGAGCACTGGGCCGACCAGGTGGCCGCCGAGGCCGGGTTTACCGACGTGGGTCACACGGTGGAGCTGTTCGGGCTGTGCCCCGATTGCTCCGCGCTGAGCTAGCTAACGGCCGGCGGGCCGACATGCTCACCGAGCC
>JASHSO010000329.1 GCA_030038715.1 Streptosporangiaceae bacterium | reverse complement strand
GCTTCGCGGTGGCGATACACGCCGGAATACCGACGCCGTCGTAGGCGGCGCCGCACAGAGCCAACCCCGGCTGGTCGTCGATGGCCGCCCTGATCCGCGCAACACGTTCGAGGTGGCCGACGCTGTACTGCGGCAGGCCGCCGCCCCACCGGGTCACCCGGCTAGTCACCGGCTCCCCGCGCACACCGGTTGCGGCGGCAAGGTCAGCGGCAGCCAGCGAGGCAAGCTCGCCGTCGTCCCGCTGCAGGACCCCGTCCTCCCCGAGGCGCCCCACAGAGCACCGTACGATCTCCACTCCTGGCTGTGACGTGCGCAGGTGCGGCCACTTCACCGTGCTGAACGTCACGGCCTTCACCGCGTGCCCGTCTACGGCGGGCACCAGGAAGCCGCTGCCGACGGGCGGCCGGGCGAACGCTGCAGTCGGGTAGGCGAGCGTGACAATCGCCATGCTGGCGTACTTGATCTCGCCGAGCGCGGCCGCGGCCTGCGGGCATGCGACCGACAGCAGCCGACTGGCTGGCTTCGCTGGCAACGCCAGGATCAGCGCGTCCGCGTGCATCAGCTCTGGTGCGTGCGCAGAGCCGATCGTGAGCCGCCATCCGTCTTCCGTGCGGACAAGCTCGCGCACCATGGCACCGGTCCGCACGACCGCGCCGGACGCGGCCGCGAGCGCATCCGGCAGGCTGCCCAGACCGCCTGTCAGCGTGGTGAACGGCGGCGCCGGCGGCGGCTGTGCGGCCGGGGACGGCACGATCGACGCGGCAGCCTCGGCTAGCGATCCGCCACCGCGCGCAGCCTGGGCCAGGGCCGGCAGCGTCGCCTCGAACGAGAGGTCGTCACAGCGCCCGGCGTACACTCCGCCGAGCAGCGGGTCGACGAGCCGGTCGACGAGCTCCGTGCCGAACCGGGCGCCTACCCGCGCGGCGACCGACTCGTCACGATCGGCGGCGCGGCCCGGCATGCTCAGGTCCTGCCTGGCCCGCTCAAGCCCAGGCCCGGACAGGATTCCAGATGCGGCCAGTTCGCCCAGGTCGGCGGGCACGCCCATGAACTGGCGGCGCGGCAGCGCCCGGACCGCGCCTCGAGTCCAGACACCCGCCGATGCCGTGCCGAGCCGCTGCAGCTGGCCTGACAAGCCAAGTTCGGCGATCAGATCCACGCCCTCCGGGCGCCGCGTGAGCAGCGCCTCGGCACCGGCATCGACGGCGATCCCAGCGACGTCCGAAACTGCGAGCTTCCCGCCAAGCCTGGGTGATCCCTCCAGTACTGTCACTGCCAGGCCGGCGTTCCTGAGGAGGAACGAGGCCGTGAGCCCCGACACACCACCGCCGACGACTGCGACCGAAGGCCGGTCAGTCCGGCCGCCCATGGTCGCATCGCGCTCCCGCACCATCACGGCACCGATTATCGCCGCCTGCGGAACCGCCGCGCCCGGCGGCGCGTCCGAGCAGCATGACCAGACTTCCCCTCGGCGGCACCGCACTCGGCGGCGCGGCGCTGCTGTCCTGCTGCCTGCTCGTTGCCGCGTGCGGCGGCGGGTCGGCGGCCTCCGCTTCCGCGCCCGCATCCGAGCACGGGCTCGCAGCACGCGCGGCACCAGGCGCGCTGCCTAGCCCCGCGGCGGCTAGCGCCAACCGGGCGGGCCAGACCGCCGCTCTCGCGCCTGCCGGTCAGAGCATCGTCTACACCGCGAGCCTCACCATCCGCACCTCGAACGTGGCGGACACAGCCAAGCGTGCCATCGCCATCGCCACCGCGGTCGGCGGATACGTGGCCGACGAACACGCCATCTCCGGTTCGCCGGGCACGACCGGCGGGACGGTCGACCTTACGCTGAAGATCCCCGTTCCGTCTTATCAGTTCGCGCTAGGGCAGCTTTCCTCCGCAGCCCTCGGCAAACAGCTCGCCATGCAGCAGCAGGCCAAGGACGTGACACAGGAAGTCGCCGACGTGACCAGCCTGGTCGCCTCTCAGCGCGATGCCATCGGGGCGCTGCAGGGACTGCTCAAGCGCGCGGCGTCGGTCTCCGGCCTGCTGCAAGTGCAGCGGCAGATCAGCTCCGACGAGTCCTCGCTGAATTCGCTGCTGGCGCAGCAGCGCGCTCTCGACCGCGAGACTGCCTACGCGACGGTGAGCGTCACGCTGGTCAGCCAGCAGGCTCCTGTCAAGCCGCACAAGCCCGCGAGGCACGGGTTCCTGCCGGGCCTGGCGTCCGGCTGGAAGGCTCTCCAGCACGGGGCCGTCTGGCTAGCGACGGCACTCGGGGCGGCGCTGCCGTTCCTGATCGTGGGCTTCGTACTGGCCGGCGTCGGCTACGCGGCCAGGAGGCGGGTGCTCGCCCGCCGCGGGACCAGGCCGACGGGCTAGCGCGAGCTGGTCATGCCGACCGAGCCGACGCGACGTGCACCAGCTCGGTCAGCTTGGCCAGCACGCCTGGGTCGGTCTCCGGCAGCACTCCGTGACCGAGGTTGAAAACGTGACCCTCCGCGGCGGCACCGCGCTTGAGTACCTGCAGTGCCCGTCGCTCGACGACCTCCCACGGAGCGAGCAGGATGGCCGGATCGAGGTTGCCTTGCAGCGCCGTGCCGGGCCGCACCCGTCGAGCGGCCTCGTCCAGCGGCACCCGCCAGTCCACGCCGACGACGTCCGCGCCCGCCTCGCCCATGGCCCCGAGCAACTCACCGGTGCCCACGCCGAAGTGGATCCGCGGCACGCCGTTGGCGGCGAGTGCGGTGAAGACCTTCATGCTGTATGGCAGCACGCTGTTGCGATAGTCCTCCGCGCTGAGGGTGCCCGCCCACGAGTCGAACAACTGCACAGCGCTGACGCCCGCATCGATCTGTACCCGAAGAAAGCAGGTGGTGATCTCGGCGAGCCGGCCCATCAGGTCCGCCCACAGCGCTGGCTCGGAGTACATGAGCGACTTAGTGCGCTCGAAGTTCTTCGAAGGTCCTCCGTCGACCAGGTAGCTGGCCAGCGTGAACGGCCCGCCGGCGAAACCGATGAGCGGCTTGGCGCCGAGTTCGGAGACCAGCGTCGTGACGGCTTGCGTCACGTACTGGACGTCGCCGGGCTCAAGCGGGCGGAGCTGGGCGAGGCCGGCCGCCGATGTTATCGGCTGGTCGACCACCGGTCCTACTCCCGGCTTGATGTCGATGCCCACACCGACTGCACGCAGCGGCACGACGATGTCGCTGAAGAAAATCGCGGCGTCCACGTCGTAGCGGCGCACTGGCTGCATCGTGATCTCGACGATGAGGTCAGGAGTCGAGCAAGCTTCCAGCATCGCGGTACCGGCCCGCAGCGCGCGGTATTCCGGCAGCGACCTGCCTGCCTGACGCATATACCAGACTGGGGTATATGGGACCTTCCGCCCGCGGCAGGCCAACAGGAAGGCGGACTCGTCGACCGGCGGCGTCACATCACGATGATCCCACAGCCGAGTCTTGCGCCGGACACGCCGCAGCGGTGCGAGGCCAGCGGGGGCCGCCGTGTCAGCATCGGTAGTGAGCCGACAGCGAGGAGACCCAGATGACACAGATCATCCGGTACTGCCCGGACTGTGGCAGGGCTCGCGTCTTCGCGCAGCACCACGGCGTGCCAGGCCGGTGCCCTGACGCGATCGACGGTAGCTGTCCCGAGTGGTACTGCCATGCCTGCGGTGCTGCGTTCCTGATCGCTGCTGTGCCGCTGCAGTTCGAGTCGGCCACCCAGTACGGCATCCGTGATCGAGTGGCATGACAGCGCACCGTTCCACGCCGCAGTCGCCGGCGCCCGGGCCTGCCAGGCACCCCGAGAGTGCCCGGCCCGGCGCCAGCGAATTCGACGGCGCGGTTGCCGAACTCGACGCCGGACTGGCCGCGCAGCAGCGAGCCCGTCCGGAGTTGGTGTTCGAGCCGGAGCCGCCGCCGCGGCGCCTGGCGCCCTACGCCAAGGCGGTGGCCGCTACCGTGACGGGCGGCCCAGCGGAACCGGGTGCGGAGATCGGCTGGGGCAAGCTGGTGCTGCTGTTCGACCCGGCGGGCCAGGCTGGCTGGGACGGAAAGTTCAGGATCATCGGCTACGTCCGGGCCGAGCTGGAGCCCGAAATCGCCACGGATCCGCTGATCAACGCCGTTGGCTGGAGCTGGCTCACCGAGGCGCTGGATGCCCGCGGTGCGGGCTACCGGAACATCAGCGGTACCGTGACGAGCGTGATTACCCAGGGGTTCGGCGGCAAGGAGCACGAGCCGACCTCGACCGGCTTCGAGCTGCGAGCCTCCTGGTCGCCCGAGCTGGTCGGCGATGGCCCAGGGCTCGACCGGCACGTCGTCGCCTGGTCTGAGGTGATCTGCGCGGCCGCGGGCCTGCCGCCGCTGACGCCGGGCATTGCGGCCTTGCGGCCTGGGCGGCGCCGGCCACGGCAATGACCGAGCGCACGGTTGAGCCGCTCGTCGAGCCGCGCGACGGGCTCCCGTCCGTAGTCAGCAGCGATGAGGGGCTGGCTGCGGCCACCGAGGCTCTGGCGAGCGGCGTCGGCCCGGTCGCGGTGGACGCCGAGCGGGCGTCCGGGTTCCGCTACGGCCATCGGGCGTTCCTCGTGCAGTTCCGGCGGCAAGGCGCAGGCACCGTGCTGATCGACCCTGTAGCCTGCGCTGATCTGTCCGGCATCGACGCCGCGCTGGCCGACACCGAAGCCGTCCTGCACGCCGCGTCCCAGGACCTGCCCTGCCTGGCGGAGCTGGCCTACCGACCCCGACGACTCTTCGATACCGAGGTAGCCGGCCGGCTGCTCGGCTACCCCAGGGTGGGTCTGGCCGCGCTCGTCGAGGCGAATCTCGGCCTGGGCCTGGAGAAGAGCCACTCCGCGGCCGACTGGTCAACCAGACCGCTGCCCAAGGAATGGCTTCGGTACGCCGCGCTGGACGTGGAGGTTCTGATCGAGCTGCGCGACACGCTCGCCCGCCAGCTCGCCGAGCAGGACAAGACGGAGTGGGCCGAGCAGGAGTTCGCCGCTGTGCTGTCAGCAAGCCCGCCGCCGCTCCGGCCCGATCCCTGGCGCCGCACGTCCGGAATTCACCGCGTGCGCCAGCGACGGGCCCTCGCGGTGGTGCGTGAGTTGTGGCTGGAGCGCGACAACATCGCTCGGCGCCGCGACGTCTCGCCGACCAAGGTGCTGCCGGACGCAGCCATCGTCGAGGCAGCTAGGTCGATGCCGACGAGCATGGCGGAACTTACCCGGGTCCCCGGATTCACCGGCCGCGGGGCTCGCAGGCACCTGGCTGAATGGCTGCGCGCCGTCGGCCGGGCCAGGGCCCTGCCGGACCGAGCGCTGCCGTCTCCCTCCGCGCCGCAGGGTGACGGGCCACCGCCTGCCCACCGATGGCAGGAACGCGACCCCGTGGCCGCCAAGCGGCTGATGGCGGTCCGCGCTGCCGTGGCGGCGCTGGCCGACTCTCACAGTCTCCCGACCGAGAACCTGCTGCCCCCCGACGCCGTCCGCCGACTAGCCTGGCAGCCCCCGGCCGAGCTCAGCTCGGTGGCGATCGGCTCGGACCTGGCAGGTTACGGCGCGCGGCCCTGGCAGGTGGCCTTGACAGCCACACCCATCGCGAAGGCACTGCTGCGGCTGCTCGAAAAGGGGGACGAGTGAGCCGATGTGGCCTACACCGGATAGGGCTCGGCGATCGTGGTGTACGCGCGGCCGTGTGGCAGGGTCCAGCTCAGGACGCCGGGCCGGAACATCTCGACATTCCAGCCGGGTTGCTGCTTGAGCTGATGATGTCGCCGGCATCCGGGGTGGATGTTGCACCAGCATGTCCGCCCGCCCTTGGCGTATGCGAGGACGTGGTCGAGGTCGGACCTGTGTGCGGGGCGGCGGCAGCCCGGCGCGGTACAGGCCGGGTTGAGCACCCGGACTAGGTGTGCGAGTCGGCTGCCGGGCCGGTAACTGGCTGTTTCCAGAGCGTGGTCACATGCTCCGCCCACGTCGAGCCATCGGACGGTCAACCCGCCCAGCCAGGCGGTGAGCCCGTCACGTGCGGGTGGGGTGCCCGCGCAAGCATGCCCGACCGGCTGGCCGGCTTCTGTGGTCACGGTCAGGCAGTACGCGACTCCTGGCTGGCCAGACAGAACGCCGGCCAGCTCCCGACAGGCATCAGCATCGACGGGCCCACGCCCAGCGACCTCGCCGGGGTTATCGGTCAGCCCAGCCCAAGCCGACAGCGGCA
>JASHSO010000328.1 GCA_030038715.1 Streptosporangiaceae bacterium | reverse complement strand
GCCCGGCGGCTGATCACCGAGAGCGCGCTCGTGCTTGGCGCGGCCGGAGGGCTGATCGTGCTGCGTGAGCAGGGTCTCGGCAGGGGGGGCGGCGACGTCTATCCGAGCGCGGCACCGGCGTTGCTCGCCATCGGCGTTGCCGTCATCGTGCTGCGGGCATACCCGCCGGCGGTGCGCGGGCTGCTGCGACTGACCGGTCGGCGCACCGGCGCGACCGCTTTCCTCGGTCTGGCCAGGGCAGCGCGCGCGCCCGCCAGCGCGGTGCTGCCGGTGTTCGCCCTCGTTCTAGCGCTGGCGCTGGTGTCGTTTGCCGGGATGGTGCGCGGCGCGGTAGCACGCGGCGAGGTGACGGCGTCCTGGCAGCAGACCGGAGCCGACGCGGTGATTAGCAGCCCGGACGCAGTCAGCTCAGCGCTGCAACGCTCGGTAGCCGATGTCGCCGGGGTACAGCACGTCGCAGCCGTCGGCGTTGCGGTCGGCTCGCTCGCGTCGGTAGGCCAGTTCAGCGTGCTGCTCGTCGATCCCGCCCGGTATGCGGCTGTGGTCGCGGCGGGCCCGCTGCCGCAGCCGCCGTCAACGTTCACCTCGCGCGCCGCCAGCCGCACCACGGCCCGGCCCGCGCCGGTCCTTGCCTCGCCAGGCCTGGCAGCCAAGGTCGGTAGCAGCCCGTTCACCGTGCTGCTTGACGGCGAGCAGCTCATCCGGATGCGCGTGGTCGGCCAGGCACCAGCGATGTCAGCGGTGGCCGCGACCAGTGCTGGCTACCTCGTGCTGGATCGCCGGGCCGCGGCGGGCCTGGGTGTCGGCCTCGGCCTGGTGCCGGACGCGCTGCTAGTTGCCGGGCAGCACCTGGACCAGTCGAGCTTGCTGGCAGTCGTGGCACGGCATGCGCCTGGAGCGACGATCGTGCTCCGGTCCCGGCTGCTGGCCAGGCTCGCGGCCGCGCCGTTGCGGTACGGCGCCGACCTGGCTCTCGCACTCGGCGCCGCAGTTGCGGCGTGCTGCTGCCTGCTGGTGCTGCTGCTGAGCCTGCTGCTGTCCGCGTCGGCGCGACAGCAGGCACTGGCGCGGCTGGGCACGATGGGGCTGTCGGCGGCCCAGGCAAGGCTGCTGGCGCTGATCGAGTTGCTGCCGCAGCTTCTTGCCGTAGTGGCCGGCGGCCTGGTCTGCGCAGTCGTGCTGGTGCCTGCGCTCGGCCCGGCACTCAGCCTGGCAGTCTTCACCGGGTCGGCGACGCCAGTCCCGGTGCGCGTCGAGCCGGCCTGGCTTGCCGGAACCGCAATCGTCTTGCTGGCGCTGGCTATCGCGACCCTGGCCGCGCAGACGATGGTGGCCAGCCGGGGAGCACCCCGTTCCCTCCGGATGGGCGGGTGAGGCGAACGTGAGGAGATGCGCATGACAGCACCGTCGCATCGCGAGGCGCCGGCCGCGGGCGGGCTCGCCGCGCTGGGCGCGGACGCGCAGCGAGCCCGGATGTCATACGGCGAGGGCGCGCTGGTGGTGTGCGACCAGGTAGTGCGCATCTATTCCGGCGAGGGCATCGAGGTGCAGGCGCTGCAGGGCCTGGACTTGCTGGTCGATGCGGGCGAACTGGTCGCGATCGTCGGCGCGTCTGGTAGCGGCAAATCTACTTTGATCAACATCTTGGCCGGCCTGGACACCCCGACGGCGGGGCGGGTCCGGGTGGCGGGCCAGGATCTGGGCGCGCTGAGCGCCAAGGAACGGCTGGTCTACCGGCGGCGGCAGGTGGGCTTCGTGTGGCAGCAGACCTCACGCAACCTGCTGCCTTACCTCAGCGCGAAGCAGAACGTCGTCGCGCCGATGTGGCTGGCCGGATCCCGGCGCCGGCTGCGGGAGCAGCGTGCTACCGAGCTGCTGGAGGTCCTCGGCGTAGCGCACTGCGCGAGCCGGGTCCCGTCCCGGATGTCGGGCGGGGAGCAGCAGCGAGCCGCGATCGCCACCGCGCTGGCCAATGACCCGAAGGTGCTGCTGGCCGACGAGCCGACCGGCGAGCTCGACAGCCACACGGCCCAGGAGGTGTTCACCGCGTTGCAGACGGCCAATGCCGAGCTCGGCGTCACCGTGCTGGTGGTTACGCACGACCCGGCCGTGTCGCATCAGGTGCGCCGGACGGTGGCGATCCGCGACGGCCGTACGAGCAGCGAGACGCTGCGGCACGACGCGCCCGACGAACTCGGCAACACTGTCCGGCAGGCCGTCGAGTACGCGGTGCTCGACCGGGTTGGGAGGGTGCAGTTGCCGCGCGAGATGACCGAGCGGCACCAGATGCGCAACCGGGTCGTACTGAGGTCGCTGGACGACCACATTGGCGTCTGGCCGGATCGGGGTGGCGAGGAGGAGCGGCGCGGCGAGGAGGAGCGGTGACGCCCTCGGGCGATGCGCATGCCGATGGTCTGGTGGACGTTCTTGTCGATGCACGCCAGGTCAGCCGGACATTCGGGCAAGGCCACACGGCCGTGCACGCGGTGCGTGGCGCGTCGTTCACAGTCCGCCGCGGCCAGCTTGCGGCCCTGGCCGGCCGGTCCGGCTCGGGGAAGACGACGCTGCTCAACATCGTTGGCGGGCTGGACACGCCGACCAGCGGCGAGGTTCTCATTGGCGGCCGGAACGTCACGGCGATGCCGCTGCGCGAACGCACGCTCCTGCGGCGCAGCGTCGTGTCGTTCATCTTCCAGTCGTTCGGGCTGATCCCGATGCTCAGCGCGGCCGAGAACGTGGGCATCCCGCTGCGCATCGCTGGCGTGCCACGAGCCGAGCGGGATGAGCGCGTTGCCTTGCTGCTCGCGGTCGTCGGCCTGGACGGGCACGCGCGCCAGCAGCCGAACGAGCTGTCCGGCGGGCAGCAGCAGCGGGTCGCCATCGCGCGGGCGCTCGCGATCCGGCCCGAACTGCTGATCGCTGACGAACCGACCGGGCAGCTTGACTCGGAGACCGGGCGGCAGATCATGCAGCTTTTGCGGACCGTCGTCGCCGCGGAGGGAGTCACCGTGCTGGTGGCTACTCACGACCAGGTCCTGCACGACATGGCCGACGAGGTCTTGGAGCTTGAGGACGGTCGGCTGGCGCGCCGCTAGCTGCCGCCAGCTCCGGCCCGCAAGCATCCGGAGTTACCGGGTTGCTGGCCCAGCCCGGGGCGTCATCGCACCCGCTGGTACCGGGTGAAGACGGCGGCACCGGCCTGCTTGGCTGACAGGCACTCCAGATAGGCGGGCTTGCCGCTGCCCGGGAAGAGCCGCTCGCCCGCGCCAAGGATGGTGGGGAAGATCAGCAGCCGGTATTCATCGACGAGGTCCGCCGCGTTCAGCGCGTGCACCACGCTCAGGCTGCCAGGGATCACGATGTCGCGTGCCTCGTGGCGCACAGCATCGATGACGTCGCCGACTAGGACGTGCGAGTTCGCCCACGCGGAGGTGTCGGTGAGGGTGCGGCTGACGACGAGCTTGGTCGCGGCGTTCATCCGCGCGGAGAACGGATCGTCCCGCCCAGGCCAGATGTGCGAGAACAGCTGCCAGGTCGCCCGCCCGAGGAGCAGGACTCCATCGTCCAGCACGCTCCCGAGCCGGAACTTGTCGCCGGCCACGGTCTCCCGGCCGTGCCGGAACGCCCAGCCGCCACGTGGCGTCCCCTCCGATCCGTCCGGGTCGGTGACGATCCCGTCCATGGTGATGAACTCGATGACGATGACGCTCACGATGGGCCTCCCTTGGTTGGTGCTCACCGGTACATACCGGCAGCACCGGCGTGGCTCATCGCTCCGGGTTGTCTTAGCCGCGCGGAATACGCTCGGGCAGGCCGAACAGTTCCAGAACCGCCGGGTCGGCGAACACAACGTTGTGGACGACCCGCCCGTTCGCGACGGTGAAGACCTGCAGCGTGTGACGCCGGTGGCCGCCATCGGGCTCTGGTGCGTAAGCAGCGAGGGCGGGCTGGCCGTTGGCGGTGAGCTGTCGGATGCGCCAGCCCGTTCCCCGCATTTCGAAGACCCGGCGCATGAACAGCCCGTAGTCGTGGGTGCCCAGGTACCACAGAGGTACCGGCGGCATTTCGAGCACCACGTCGTGGGTCAGCAGCCGCACCAGGCCGGTCACGTCGGCCGCCTCGAAAGCCGCCACGTACTGCTCGATGACAGCTCTGACGTCCGGGTCGGCTGGCTCAGCGATCTCGCCCTCGGCCCGCGCGTCAGCGACGGCCGCGCGAGCCCGCTGCAAGGCACTGTTCACTGCCGTGACCGTGGTGCTGAGCTGGCCGGCGACCTCGGCCGCGCTGAAATCCAGTACCTCGCGGAGCACGAGGACGGCCCGCTGCCGCGGTGGCAGTAGCTGCATGGCCGCCACGAGCGCGAGCCGCAGATCTGCCCGTGCCGCGACGTCGAAACGCGCGTCGGGGAATGGCTGCAGCCACGGTATATCGAACGCTGGCGTCAGCGGTGCTGCCGGATCCTGGCTCGGCGCGCCCAGTCCGGACGGCAACGGACGTCTGGCTCGCCCCGTCAGCGCGGTCAGGCACGCATTGGTCGCGATCCGGTACAGCCACGTGCGTTCCGATGCACGCGCCGGGTCGTAGCGGTCGCGGGCATTCCACGCCCGCAGCATCGTTTCCTGGGCCAGGTCCTCGGCGTCGTGGAACGAGCCCAGCATCCGGTAGCAATAGCCCACCAGCTCGCCGCGGTAGGGCTCGAGGTCCATGGTGCCCATGATGACCCACCGAGCGCTACGGCTGACTGCCGTGCGTGAGCTTTCGCACTTGCCGTCGCGAGTCAGACCGCTGCCGAGCCACTTCGCGGCAAGAGCCTGCGGACTGCCGGTGCCGCTCTGCTGGCCCGGGCGGGGGCTTACCAGCCGGCAGGCAACCCGATAGACGAGCGGCTCTTCTTATTCCGCGATCGTGATCTGCTGTTTGTCGAAGGCGACGTAGCCGCTGTAGTCCTTGCCGACGCGGTCGAAGGACGCGGGGTAGGGGTCTGGGTAGCTCCACGCCGCATCGTGATGGGTGGAGCCATCGACCGAGATGTCATGATACTGGCAGACGCCCTTCCACGGGCAGGTATAAGGCGTCGGGCTGTTACTGAGCACGCCGGGGCTGATCGAGGATGGCGGGAAGTAGTAGTTACCCTCGATGGAGATTAGGTCCGGCGCCGGAGCATCTGCCACGACCGTGCCGCCGATGATGGCCTTCATGGCTTCCCCTTCTGAATATCGTGACCTCTTTGGAGCCAACTCCGCACTGGCCCTGTGGCTTCCCACCCGGCCGCTGACAGCCCGGTCTTGAGCGTTCGTTCATCTTGCTCTCAGCTTTTGTCCCTAATGTAGGGCCTATGACGGATAACACTACGAACAACGACGGGGCGGACGCCGGGTCCGGCTCGCTCATCGCCTTCGACTCCGCGGACGAACAAGCCGATGTTCCGGAAGAGCAGTCCGAGATCGATGATTTTCCGGATGACCTGACCGAGGTCGATGATTTTCCCGATGACCTGACCGAGATCGACGACGATGACTCGAGCTTGGACGGCGTTCTGGGCACTGGTGCGGTGAGTGGAGGCTTTGGCTTCGCCGGCCTAGCCCTGGCGGTCGTCTCCCTAACGA
>JASHSO010000327.1 GCA_030038715.1 Streptosporangiaceae bacterium | reverse complement strand
GATGACTCCAATGCGGCCGGACCGGTCGGCGTCCAGAACCTCGCGCCTGGGTGACCCAAATGCCGCCCGGCAGGCATGTGTGGGCTGCGCCGTGACGACGTTTAACATTCCTTTCCCTTGGGAACATTACTTTCGGTTATCAGCTCGAAACGCTTAGTAATTGCCGCGTGTCCGGGCTCTGGCACTTCCCCGCGGGTGCGCAGAGCACGGGAGCCGCAGCCGGTCGTCGTCATGACTGGCTCGACGGATTGTCATACCCGTGCTGCCGCGTATCCCGCGCAGGGTCTGGAGAACCAGGGTCGCGTTCTCCGGAATTCGCCGCGCGGGATTCGGCAGCATCCGCCATCGCCTTTCCCAGGCTCAATGCTGCCCGGAAATGGCGGAGCGTGATGGTCACGCTGCTCGAAGCGAGGAGGCAGTTAACCATGCGAATCGGCCTGATTGCCCCGCCCTGGGTGCCGGTGCCACCGCCGGCTTATGGCGGGACCGAGGTCGTTATCGACAACCTTGCCCGCGGCCTGAAGGAACTCGGCCACGAGGTGCGGCTCTTCACCGTGGGTGAGTCGAGGTGTCCGGTGCCAACCGACTTCCTCTACCCGACGGCAGTCGCCCCGATCGGCCAGTCCGTGCAGGAGTCGGCGCATGTGCTCGCCGCTTACGAGGCCCTGGCCGGCATGGACATCATCCACGACCACACCACGCTCGGACCGCTGCTAGCGGGCATGAGGGGAGTGCGCAGGCCGCCGGTAGCGGCCACCAATCATGGACCGTTCACGAACGAGACGCGTCCGATCTACGCCGAGATCGCCAGGCATGCGTCGATCATCGCGATCTCGCACTCGCAGGCGCGGTCAGCCTGCGGCATCCCAGTGGCGGGAGTCATCCACCACGGCATCGACCTGACTGTGCACCAGCCCGGCCAAGGCGAAGGTGGCTACCTGATGTTCATCGGCCGAATGTGCGTGGACAAGGGCGTCCACCATGCCGTGCGCGTGGCTAAGAAGACGGGCAAGCAGCTCGTCTTGGCGGTCAAGATGCGTGAGGCTGCCGAGTTCGACTACTTCGAGGAGGAGGTAAAGCCGCTGCTGGACCTGGACGACGAGGTGCCGTCGGAGATGCCGGTCGGCCAGCGGCTCGCGCTGCTGCGCGGCGCCACCGCGCTGCTCAACCCGATCACCTGGTGCGAGCCGTTCGGCTTGGTGATGGCCGAGGCACTTGCGTCAGCAACGCCGGTGCTGGCCTTCCGCAATGGCGCGGCGCCGGAGATCATTGACGATAGAAGGACCGGGTATCTGTGCAGTGACGAAGAGGAGATGATCGGCGCTGTCGACCGGCTGGCCGAGATCGACCGCGGCGAATGTCGCGCGACCGCGGAGCGGCGTTTTTCGTTGCTGCGGATGGCGCGCGACCACGAGCGGCTGTACCGGCGCATCGTGGACCGTGAATCTGCCCTCATCCGCCGCATCCCGGGAGCCGGCAAGCGGCTCGTCAACGTCTAGCGGCTCGCTGGCCCGCAGCGCCAGCCGCTGGCCTGGCCTGGTCAGATGAGCGAGGTCTGGTCACCGGGCGAGCCGCCGCCGGGACCCGGCGCGGCCTGCAGCCCGGTTACGCTGATCGAGGGATCGACCTTCTGCATCAGCGAGGCGGGTGGCGACATCCTGCCGGACAGGCCGCAGGGCCTGTTCGTCCGGGATACCCGAATGCTCTCGCGCTGGGAGCTGACGGTCGACGGCCTGGAGCCGCAGCCGCTCACCGTGCAGCAGGCCGAGCCCTTCGCCGCGACCTTCCTCGGCCGGATGCCGCCGCGCGCCGGGCGAGCGGACAGCACCTGGCTCGTCGTGCGGCGCCGTTATGTGGGCGACGGCATGCGCGAGGACATCACGCTGCGCAACACGGCCGGCAAGCCGAAGCGGTGCGTCCTCGCGCTCGCGGCTGGGGCGGACTTCGCCGATCTTTTCGAAGTAAAGGGGCGTGCCAAGCCACGGGCGGCAGCCACGACATGGGCTGCCGCTTCGGCGCTGGTCATTAGCAGTGGCAGACGCGAGCGCCGGCAGGAACTGCGGATCACCGGCGACGAGAATCCCGCGGTAGCCGATGGTGTGCTGACATGGCGGCTCGCCGTGCCCGGTCATTCAGAACGGACCGTTAGCGTCGAGGCGGTTCCCGTCGACGACGGCGTCGCAATGAAGCTGCGCCATCGGCGCGGCCACGCGGTAGAGTCCACCCTCCCGGCACGCAAAATGCGCAAGTGGCGGCAGCGCGGGCCGCAGGTCCGCACCCCGGACCGGAATCTGGCCGAGGTGTTGAGCACGAGCGTCGAGGACCTAGGCGCGCTGCGGATCTTCGACCCCGACCATCCGCGCTGGCCTGTAGTGGCGGCTGGCGCACCGTGGTTCATGGCGCTGTTCGGGCGCGACTCGCTGCTGACGGCGTGGATGCTGCTGCCGTGGGATCCGGCCCTGGCCCTCGGCACCCTGCGCACGCTGGCAGCCTGGCAGGGTAGCAAGATCGACACGGAGTCCGAGGAGGAGCCGGGGAAGATTTTGCACGAGGTGCGGTTCGGCCCCGCCGCGTCCTTCGCGCTCGGCGGCCGAAGCGCGTACTTCGGCAGCGTCGATGCGACGCCGCTGTTCGTCATGCTGCTAGGTGAGTTGCAGCGCTGGGGCGGTAAGCCGGGCGCGATCGACGCGCTGCTGCCACACGCCGACCGCGCGCTTGAGTGGATCGAGACCTATGGTGACGCCGACGGCGACGGGTTCGTGGAGTACCGCAGGAAGACCAGCCACGGCCTGGCGAATCAGGGCTGGAAGGATTCGTTCGATGGGGTCAACTTCGCTGACGGCAGTCTGGCCGAGGCGCCGATCGCGCTCACGGAGGTCCAGGCTTACACCTATGCCGCCTACCGGGCTAGGGCCCAGCTGGCCAGGCACGTCGGCGACGAGCGGAGTGCCGCTTCCTGGCGGGCGCGGGCCAAGCAGCTAAAGCGCGAGTTCAACCAGCGGTTCTGGCTGCCGG
>JASHSO010000326.1 GCA_030038715.1 Streptosporangiaceae bacterium | reverse complement strand
AGCTGGATCAGCTCCGAAGCAGTCACCGCTCCATGATTGACCCCGGCGATGCGTCACTTCGACAGGCCCCGGGATCAGCTAGAAATCCGCTCGGCGCGGCGTCAGCGCGCGGCCGAGCCAGTACCCGACGAGCGCCTGGGCAATGGCGACCAGCACAGTGACCGCGATCCCGACGACGGCGACGCCGGGCAGCCCTGCCATGGCCGCGAACTCGCGGGCTACGGCCCCGTAGGGCTGGCCGGCGAGCATAGACCACCACAGCGGCAGGCCCCAGCCGGCAGCCGCCATCAGGCAAACGGCGGGCAGCGCGATGCGGACGGCCCAGTTGCCCACCCGGTTGACTACTCCGGCTGCCAGTCCGGCTGCGAACGGCATGAACCACCAGTCAGCCAGCGCGCCGACAGCAATCGCCACGGCACCGAGCAGCAGCAGTGCCAGCCAGACCGACCCCGGCAGGCGGTGGTCGGGACGGCCGAACCAGGGCCTGAGCCGGTTCGGTGGTCCCGGTTCCCTGATGCCCCGGGCGCGCAGCTCGCCCAGCCGGTACGAACCGCGCTTGCCGAGCCGTTTGAATTCGGCAGTCACGGCCGCAGCTCCCAGACAAGGGCGCTGCTCGAGCCCTTGAGGCCAGCGGCGGGCATCGGAAGGTAGCGCCCCGACCACCAGTCAGCTAGCAGGTTGGAGTACCACGGCGAGGCCGGGTTCTCGCTCTGGCCGCCCGGGTAGATGCCCTCGGCCACCGGCTTGCCCGCGGCTGACCAGTTCACGATCATCCGCCAGCTCGGGCCGACTACTGCGTTAAGCCCACCCTCGGCCGCGTCCACCGTCCACAGGTCGCCGCTGGCGGCTCGCGGCCCGTAGCCCAGTGCGGAACCCAGCGGCGACAGGAGCTGGCGCGTATGCAGCCGTCCCCAGGACCAGCTAGCCGGCCCGCCGCCGAGCTTGGCCGACAGTTGCTCCACGGCCGAGTCGAAGGCGGCGCGCATCACCTGGGCCGCATCACGCGGCGGCCCGCCGGGCGGGCTGAATGCCGAGTTCCGCTGGCCAGACACGGTCCACGCCTCGAGCGCCTCATCCAGGCTGAACTGGCCCGGATTCAGCGCAAGGCCGACCCAGTCCTGATGCACCGGCACCTTCGACGCGCGCCACCAGGGCTGGAACACGGCAGTCAGGTAGTCAGACCAGAACCACCACCAGATCGAGGCACCAGCCGAGCCCACGGCCATCTGCCGGTTCCACGAGGACAGCACGTGCTCGGCCGCCTGCTCCAGCGGGCTCAGCGGCGCGGCGTGCGGCGCATCCCGTTTCAGCGCTGCCAGCAGCCTCGGCACTATGACCGACGCCAGCTCGTCACCGATGTCGTTCTGCAGCGCGGCGAAGCTGGATGCCCGCATCGAGCGGTGCGACAGCAGGTAGCCGTACTCGGCGTCGGCGCGGTATCCAGGATCGAAGAAGTCAAAGGTCGTGCCGATGTAGTAGGGGTAGGAGTCGCCGACTGGCCGCTGGTTCGCAGCCACGACCACATGCGTCGGCGGGTCATACACCTGCGGAACGGCGGCGTACGGGATCACTCCGGCCACGTCGTCAGCGCCGGTCCCGGGCATCGGCAGCCACGGGTCACCGTGGCGCACCTGCGGGTAGTAGCCAGCCGAGATCGCCCCGATATTGCCGCGGTCGTCGGCGTAGACGAAGTTCTCGACAGGCGACCGCCAGTCGGCGAGCGCCGCCCGGAACTGGGCGAAGTTACCGGCCGAGTCGATCGCCAGTACGGCAGCCAGGTCCGGCGAGCCGAGCGCGCCCATCCAGTCGACCGACACCGTCTGACCGGCCTGCGTGAGAACGGGGCCGTGCACCGTGACGTCGACGGTCAGCGGGACGGGTGCCGCACCGCGAACCGGAATCGTGTAGTGCAGAACCTGCATCCGCCGCCACTGCCCGTCCCAGAAGTACTCCCTGGGCCGGCTCGCGGAGGTCTGCTCGTCGTAGAACAGCGTCTGCTGGCTCTGGGTGTCGGTTATCGACCATGCGATGTGAGCGTTGTGCCCGATCAGGATGCCTGGCGCACCGGGCACGCTGACTCCGGATACCGCGAGCCCCGGCGCACTCACCGCCGCCTCGAACCAGATCGAGGGGAGCGTCAGCAGCAGGTGCGGATCGCCGGCCAGCATCGCGCCGCCGCCGGCGACCCGCGGCCCGTTCGCCGCCCAGGCGTTGCTCTCCGGTGCGCTGTAAATCTGGCCGGCCGGCAGGGCTCCCGTCTCGGCCAGGATCGCCGACGCCGCGCGCGCGACTGCCGCAGAGACCTGCGCGCCCTTGGCGGTAGCCCCCGGGCGCGTAACGACGGCGGACGCCGTCGTCGCCACGCTGGCGGACGCGGTGGCAGCACCCGGGATCGGCGCCAAGCCGAGGTTCCGATACGGACCCGTATCGTAAGGGCTCTGCTGGTTCGGCGGCAGGACCGGGAACCAGGCCATCGTCCGCGCCGGGCCGAGCGAGCGCTCGAGCAGCTCGTAGTCGAGCGGGGTAGTGGAAAAGCTCGCCTCCTGGGACACCAGGCCCTGCACGGCGAGGCTGTCCACCGGCGTCCAATTCCGCGGGTAAACGCGCGTGAGCGAGAACAGCGCGGGCCACTTACCGCTTGCCCGAACCCGGGCTAGATAGTCGTTGACGCCACGGGCGTAGGAGATCAGCGCCTGTGCCGCGGGGCTTGCCTTGGGCATCTGCGCCCACTCCTGCTGTGCGGTGCGCAGCAGCCCGAGGCGCAGTTCGAACTCGTCCGAGTCGAGCTGTGACCGCCCGGCAAGCTGGGCTAGACGGCCCTCGGCGATCCTGCGTTCGAGGTCCATCTCGGTGAGCCGCAAGCTTGCCTCGGTGTAGCCGAGCGCCAGCCAGGCGTCGTCATCGGTCGGCGCGCTGATCGAGGCGAGGCCCTGGCTGGTGAACGAAACCCGGACCGGATGGCGCACCGCCAGCCGGCTCAGGCCTGACAGCCGCAGGGTCTGCGAGACCGGCAGCTTCCCGCCGCTTGCCGACGTCCACACGCCGTGACCGGGCACCAGCGCACGGCCGAGTGGCGGGATCACGTCGTAACCGGCCCCGAGCAACACCAGCAAGGCGGCCGACACCGACAGCGAGACAAGCACGTTCCCGCATCGAAGCGCCAGCCGTCGGCGACGCCGCACAGCGACGCCGTGCGCTCGCGTCATCCGGTCATCCCATGCCCCGCGCGCTGACATCCCGTCCGTTAGGCATGCTAAGGCAGCGTTACTTGCGCTAGCCGCCGGCCTGTCGCAGCAGGTCGAAGAACTTGGCGACCAGGGGCCCGTCTGTCGGCCCGCCTTCGCCGCCGTCGACGACGACCATGGCGAACGCGAGGTTCCCGTTGAACCCGATCAGCCAGGCATCGGTCGGCAGCGGGTTGCCGGACCCGTACTGCGCGGTGCCGGTCTTGGCATACGTGCCTGGCGGCAGGCCCTTGCCCGAGGCGGTACCCGTCGCCACCACCTGCGCCATCATCTGGTGCAGGTATCTCACCACGGCCGGCTGGAGCCTGGTCGTCGACGCCTTGTCGTCGGCGGCTCCGGCGACCAGGCGCGCGGCGTGCACGACCCCTGTGTCGATGGCGGCGGCCACCATGGCCATGATCAGCGGTGACACCAGCACCCGCGCCTGCCCGATGGCCGTGGCAGCCAAGTCAGCCTCGTCGGTAGGCTCAGGCACCGAGCCGCCGAAAGCCGGCAGGCCGAGTTGCGGGGTGGTGCCGATCCGGTATAGCGCCGCCGTGGCAGGGAACTCGGCCGCTGTCAGATGGCGCGTCGCCAGGCCGATGAACGCGGTGTTGCAGGACTCTGCGAAGGCGGCCAGCAAGTTGCTGATCGGAGCCGTTCCCTCGGCGTTGTGGAAGACCTCGCCGTCCACGGTGATCTGCGGCGGGCACGTGGCAGGCGACGATGGCGTCAGGCCGCGCGAGATCAGCGCGGTCGAGGTGATCACCTTGAACGACGAGCCCGGCGGGAACGCGCCGTCCAGCGCCAGGTTCAGACCGCCGTTCGCCGGGTCACTTACCGAAGCAACGACCTGGCCGGTCCGGGCGTTGACCGCGACCAAGGCCGCCTGCTTGCGCTCCCCGGATAGCGCCTGCTCCGCGGCTCGCTGGACGACCGGATCTATGCTGGTGCGCACCGCCGTGCCCGGCTTGGCGCTGAGCCTGGCCACCGTGCCGACCGGCGTTCCGCCCCGACTGACCACGGTGATCGTCGCGCCCGGCCGGCCGGCAAGCTGGCGCTGGTAGGCAAGCTCCAGCCCGGTCTGGCCCACCACGCTCTGCGCGTTGTACGGAGGGCCGAGCTGGTGCAGTTGCTGGGCGGTGACCGGGCCGACCGAGCCGACGACGTAGCCGAGCCCCGCGGTTATCGGAGTTCGCTGCGTCAGCTCCTGGAAGACCGTACCCGGGATCGGGTAAATCGCAGGCTTCAGCTGCTGGTACCGGGCCAGAGTGACGGTGAACACCGGCTCGAACCAGGTGGGCTCGGCCTTGGCGCCGGTCAGCGCGGTGCTCACCTCCTGACTGGTGGCACCGGCCGCCAGCAGCGCGGCTCGCACCGCGTTGGCACTCTTGATCCGCTGTCCTTCGACGCCAATCGTCACCACCGCCGCCTGCTTGGTCAGCGGCACTCCACCGACGCCGAGTATCTGCGCTCGCGGCGGCCAGCTCACCTGCAGCGAGAGCTGGTCGCCTGGCCGCAGCTTCGGGGCGATCGTCGCTGGCGACCAGGCGACGAACCAGTTCCCCTTCCGCCGCACCAAGGCGAGGCTCGTCTTGACATCGATGACGCCGATCCCGGCGAGCCGAAGTTGCTCAGTGACCGGCTCGCGGGCGGTGGCGCCGCTGACCCGCAGTCTGCCCGGCCGGAAGGTGGCACCGGTTACAGTCAGGTCGCTCAGCGCGGACGAGTTGACCGCCACAAAGTCGGCAGGCGGGCTTGCCACTAGCCCGCGCATGCCCGACCAGTCCCGGTTGGCCCAGTCAGCCAGGTAGCTAGCCGCCGTGGCCTGCGGAGAGGGACCGCTCGAGCACCCCGCAAGCAGGCCGCCTGCGATCAGCAGCACAACCGCCGCTGCCAGGTCGGCGCGGGCCCGCACGTCCACGTGCGACCGGGCAGATCTCATGACTCGACCCTACGCACCGCCGCGCGGTGATGCGTGCTATCGGCCGCTGTGCCACCTGGTGCTCGCCGGGACCCCGCCCTCGCCGGCCGGCGCCGCCTCTGCTGCTCCCTCCTCCAGGTTCAGGTGCGGAACGAGCGGGTCCATCCATCTCGGCATGTACCAGGCGTGCTCGCCGAGCAGCGCCATGACCGACGGCACCAGGATCATCCGGACCAGGGAGGCGTCGATCAGCACGGCGAAGGCCATCCCGAGGGCCAGCATCTTGACCGTGGGGTCGGAGTTGAGCACGAAGCTGGAGAAGACCACGACCATGATGGCGGCCGCAGTGGTGATGACCCGCGCCGTGCCGCCGATGCCGATCGCCACGCTGCGGTGGGCGTCCCTGGTCGCGATCCATGCCTCGTGCACCCGAGACAGCAGGAAAACCTCGTAGTCCATCGACAGGCCGAAGACGATCGCGAACACCAGCATCGGCACGTACGCGGGGATCGGGAGCGTGGAGTGCAGGCCGATCAGGCTGTCGCCCCAGCCCCACTCGAAGACGGCGACGATGACGCCGTAAGCGGCGCCGATGGACAGCAAGTTGAGTATGGCCGCCTTGGTCGAGATCACGATCGACCGGAACGCCATGGTCAGCAGCGCGAAGGCGATGGCCACGACAGCCAGGATTAGCCACGGCAGCCTAGAGGTGATCCGGCTGGTGAAATCGACGCCGCCGGCCGTCGTCCCGGTGACATAGCTAGTGGCCTTCTGCTTGGGCAGCACGTCGTTGCGCAGGGTGTTCACCAGGTTGGTGGTCGCAGGGGCCTGCGGGCGGGTAGTCGGGATGACGCTGAAGACCGCCGTCGTGCCCGCGGAATTCACCGCTGCCGGGCCGACCGAAGCCACCCCGGGCGTGGCGGCGACGCTCTTCTGCATGCTGCTGAGCAGCGAACTGTCGGCCGAGCTCGACTGCTTGGGCAGCACGACGACGACCGCGAGCGGGCCGTTGGAACCAACGCCGAAGCCCTGTGTCATCAGGTCGTAGGCACGTCGGCTGGTGTCCGACGTCGGATTGGTGCCGTTGTCAGGCTGGCCTAGCGTGATGGAGAAGAACGGGATCGCCAGCACCACGAGCACGGCCACGCTCACCACGGCCCACGGCCAGGGATGCGCGCTGACCTTGCGCCCCCACCGGGCGAACGCCGAGCGTTCGTGCTGCTCCTGCGTGGAAGCAGCGGTCCGGCGCGCCTCAGCGGCGGAGGTCTCGTGCGCCCGGCGCGCCTCGAGCCTGGCCGATAGTGCCCGCACCGCAGACCCGGCCACGCCCATGAAGGCCGGCACCAGGGTCAGCGCGGCCAGCATGGTGATCGCCACCGTGACCGCCGCCGCTAGGCCGAGCGCCCCGACGAAGGCCACGTCGGAGATGTACAACCCCAGAATCGAGATGACCACGGTACTCCCGGCGACGACGATCGCGGCGCCGGACGTACCCTCAGCCTTGCGGGCCGAGGTCACCACGTCCATTCCGGCGTCGAGCTGTTCCCTGTGCCTGGCCACAAGGAACAGGCCGTAATCGACCGCGACGCCGAGCCCGAGCAGGGTGGCAATGGTGGGGGCGGTGGTCGGAAACGTCGTGGCCGCGGCGAACAGCCCGAGCAACGCGAGCCCGGCGCCAACGCTGAAGAGCGCCGATAGCAGCGGCATCGCCGCGGCTATCAGCGAACCGAACATGAACAGCAGCAGGATGAGCGCCAGCGACAGGCCGATGATCTCGGACTTGGTGTCCTTGGCCGACTGGCCGATCTCGGCCGCTGCCGCGCCGTACTCGACCTGAAGCCCCGCCTTCCTGGCCGGCGCTACCGCGGCGTTGAGACTGTCCAGGTAGCTGGTGCCGAGGGAGTCGGGGTTAACGCTCCAGGAGACGCTTGAGTAGGCAATGCTGCCGCTCTTGGACACCGCCCCGGTGGCGGAGGAGGCGAAGGGACTGACGGCCTTGATCACGTGCGGCAGCTTGGCGATGTCGCCCGTCGCCTGGTTCACCGCGGACTTGTCGTCGGAAACCTTGCCGGTGCGGGCGTGGAATACGATCTGTCCCGCGTAGCCGCCCTGTGCGGCGAACGTATCATTGAGCCGGTTCAGGCCCTCGTCCGACTGTGTGCCCGGCACGTTGTAGTTGTTGACGTAATCCCCGCCGAAGGCCGCCTTAGCCCCCAGCAGGCCGCCGAGGATCAGCACCCAGGCGACAACCACGACCCAGTGCCGCTTCGCCGAGAAACCGCCGACGCGCTCCAGCAACTGGTTCAAGGGCACCAATCCCGGCCATGGCTGCCGTCCGCCCGCGCCACAGGCCCGGCCGGACCGTGACCTTCAACGGTGGTGCTGGCGCGGTCACAGGGTCATCACCCGCCGCGGGTGATCGGGGCCAGGCTCCTGCTAGCTCACGTCGGTCCAGATCGGAGGATGCCTGTCCCGCCACGGCCTGGCCGCCTCGAGCTGGGCGGACAACGAAATGAGAGTGGCTTCGTCGCCGATCTGGCCGGCCAGCATGATGCCGATCGGAAGGCCCTCGGCCGTCCAGCAGAGCGGGACGCTGACCGCGGGCTGGCCGGACAGGTTGTACAGCGGCGTCCAGGGAGTGAACCGCTTCTGGCGCTCGAAGTTCTCGGCCGGCTCGACCTCGTCGAACCAGCCGACCGGCCGCGGTGGCAACGCGAGCGTCGGAGTCAGGACGGCGTGGTACCCGCTGAGCGCGTTCAGCGCCACCCGGACACTGCCCTGCAGGACGGCCTGCGCGTATTGCAGCTCGGCGGCGGAGACCGCCAAGCCCTGGCCGCGCAGGTACCGGGTCAGCGGTAGCAGCTCACCCTCCTGCTCGGGCGTGATGGGCGCGAGCGTGGCCATCGCGTACCAGAGCGTGACAAACGATGGGACCGCTTCGGGCGGGAAGGGCAGCTCTACATCCTCGACCTCGTGACCAAGCGAGGCAAGCAGGTCGCTGGCCTCCTGGTAGGCAGCCACGCAGTCCTGGTCCACCTCGGCACCCTCGATCACCGTCGTCAGTGACCGGGCGATGCGGAGCCTGCCCGGCTCCCGGCTGGCATAGCCAACGAAGGACTCCCCGGCCGGAAGGCCGGGCTGGGTGTACATGTCGCCCGGATGGTTGCCGGTCATGGCGTCGAGCAGCAGGGCCGCGTCGGCTACGGTCCTGGCCAGCGGCCCGTCAGTGGACAAGCCTGCCAGGTCCGGCATCAGCGGGCCCTGCGAGATGCGGCCGCGGCTTGGCTTGATCCCGAACAGCCCGCACACGCTGGAAGGGATCCGGATCGAGCCGCCGCCGTCGCTGCCCTGAGCGGCCGGCGCCAAGCCGGCCGCTACGGCCGCCGCAGCGCCGCCGCTCGACCCGCCTGCCGACCGGCTCAGGTCCCATGGTGTCCTGGCCGGAGGGCCGATCCTGGTCTCGGTGTAGCAGGGCAGTCCGAATTCGGGCGTCGCTGTCTTGCCGGTGATCACGATGCCCGCTGACCTCAGGTGCTCGACTACGTAGTCGTCCTGCGTCGCGATGTTGTCGGCAAGCACCGAGCTGCCGTAGGTCAGCCTGATCCCGGCCACCATGTTCAGGTCCTTGATCGGGATTGGCACGCCGGTCAACGGCGGCAGCTGCGAGCCGTCCCTGCGACTAGCCGCGACCGCCTTGTCGGCGATCGCCGCCTGTTCGCGCGCGACCTCGTGCGTCACCGTGTAGAACGCGCCTACCTGCTCGTTGAGTCTGTCGATCCGCTCCAGGTAGTGGCCGGTGACTTCGGCCGATGAGGTCTGCCCTGTTCTGATCGCGGCGGCGAGCTCGGTCACCGTCAGGTCATGGATCTGGGTCATGTTACCGAACAGTAGACCAGCCGGGCCGGAGGTCCAACGCCGACGCTGCCGCCGCAACGTCCGCGCGGGCCAGCCGGGATATCGCCATCACCCGGGACGGCATGCGCGAGATCGCCGCCGCCGAGCACGCGCTCCCAAGCGGGCTAATCACCTCTGCGGCAGTTGCCGGCGCAGCCTGAGCCGTAACGTTCCCGGAACGGGCCAGGCGTAGCGTGTGTTCCTGGAGGTCATCACGTGGGCATAGCGCCAGCATCAGCACCCGGGCGCAGCAGGCTGACCAGGCCCGGCCGCAGCCGCACTCGCTGCCGCAGGGCTGCTGCTGATGCTGGCGGCCGCTGCCGTACCACTGGCCCGGCTGGCTAGGTAGAGCCTGGATTCCAGCGGGGCTCTGTGCCGGTGTGGATCTCGCTGTCCTTCGGGGTTGTCGGCGTGATCCTGGCCCGGCGTCGACCGCGTAACCCGCTGAGCTGGATCATTCTGGTCCGAGCCCTATGCCCGGCGGCCAGCGAGGACGTCAGCTTCTACACCGTCGCCCGACTACGGACTTCGGCACGGAGGCCTGCCGCTCGGCTGGTTGGCGCTGCTCGTGCAGCCGGCCTGGGCCCCGGGCATCATGCTGCTCGGGCTTGTCGTCCTGCTGTTTCCAGACGGTCTGCTGCCGTCGCCGCGCTGGCGGCAGGTGCTATGGGTCTACGTTGCGATCGGGCTGGTGTGGACAGTCGGCGCGTTCGTTGTCACCGTTGGCGCCATCATCGAGCACCGCACGCGCGTTGACTCCAGCGGCAACCTGCTGCTGCTGACCGGCAACGATCCGGCCGTTGGCTGGTGGAACGTCGTCCAAGCGATGTTTATCCCGGTGCTAGTGGCCTGCTGGCTGGCGGCAGTTCTCAGCCAGGTGCTCGCCTACCGGCGCTCGGCCGGCGAGCGCCGACAGCAGGTCAAGTGGCTCATGGCTGGCTCGGCAATCATGGGCGCCGGCCTAGTCGCAGCCACCGAACTGCCCAAGTCATCAGTCGTTGACCTCGTGTCCCAGGCCGCCTTCCTCGCGCTGCCGGTCTGCCTCGGGGTGGCTGTGCTGCGATACCGGCTGTTCGACATCGACCGGATCATCTCCCG
>JASHSO010000325.1 GCA_030038715.1 Streptosporangiaceae bacterium | reverse complement strand
TTTTCGAGGAGGGCCGCGTGGCGAGCTAGAGATCGGGGAAGGGGATTCCTCCTCCCGCCTTCTTTCAGTCTACGGCCCCCGGCGTCCAGGGCTCAATCTCGTTCGTCCGGTGGGGCGCTCCAGATTGACCCGGCCGCCTAATGGGCCGTGCCTCCCTTCTTGGCGGCGGGAGGTCGACCGGCTGCAGTGAAGTACGTCACGGAATGAAAGGAGGTCAGGAATGGAGACAGAGCGAGCAGCCAAGATCGCGGTCCTGAATGATCGGTTCCGGACGACGACCCACGAGGTGATCCTGACTCGCGGCGTGGTCGAGTTGGGCGGCCTGCCCGGGCTGCTGGGCCGGGTGCGGCGCTACGAGACCTTCACCGAGGGCGACGATCCCTACGGCGAACACGACTTCGGCGTCATCGAGTGGAGAGGCGAGACCGTGTACTGGAAAATTGACTACTACGACCAGCAGCTCGAGAACGGGCGGGACCCGCTCTCGCCGGAGTGCCGGCGGGTCTTAACCGTCCTGCTGGAGAGCGAATGGTAGCCGCCGGAAGACTCCCGGTGGCTTTTTTGATTGCTAAACCTAAATGAGGAGAAACAGTGTATGCCAAATTGGACAACCAACGAGATCACCTTGCAGGGTGAGAAGACGCAGCTGGAGTGCTTTAAGGACGCTCTTGACGGTGAGAACGGAGTGGTCGACTTCAACCGGATCAGGCCGATGCCGGGGGAGCTGGAGATCGAGTCGGGCAGCCGGACGAACTTAGGGATGGCCTGCTTCAGCCGGCAGCAGTTCGACAGCTACCGCCAGCTGCCGTGGTTCGAGAGGGAGTATCCGGGGGTCGGCGGGCCGAAGGCCCTGCGGGAGCTGCTAGCCGTCAAGGAGCCCGGGACGGTCGAGCTGGGCCGACAGGCGCTGGCCAACCTCCGCCAGTACGGGGTGCCGACCTGGTACGAGTGGTGTAACCGGGAGTGGGGGACCAAGTGGAACGCCTACGAACCGTCCGCTGAAGTCTGGGACGAGACCCTCCAGTACAGCTTCGATACGGCGTGGGATGCGCCCCGGCCGCTGGTCGAGCCGATCGTTGAACTGGCCCACAGCTTTGAGCTGACCGTCGTCTGGTTGGCCGACCACGAGGATGGCGGTCCCGAGCAGCTCTACGAGGACCGCTTGGAGACCCGAGCGGCCTAGGGGCCCGGCCCTGAGCATGGCCTGAAACTGCTCAAAAGCGACGTGCCGTGGGACGGGTTCTTTGCGGCCAAGCCTCTCCTGCCTCCGCGGCGGACCGTCGATCCGGCGTGGAGCGGCGAGGCCGGTGAGCCTGCCGGTCGGAGCTGGCAGAGCCACACAAAGATGGGCCTGGCACTCGTTGGGAAATCGAGTAGACATGCCAGGCCTGGAGTGGAGTTAAGCATCTTGACGGAGTTTGATCAATGCTCATGGACCTGGCTCGAACGAAGGCGTCGAGGGGCTCGCTAAGGCCCAAGGTAAAAGTGCTTCCCGGAGAAAGACCTTGGGCCCTATACGCGAACCACCAGGTTATTTAAAAAAAACAAACAAACAGACCAAAAGAAGTGAGTTCTCCAGGACACTTTTACAGTAACAGGACAGCCTGCCATTAGCAAAGGTCTTTGCCTGCCGCTCTGGATGTTGGGGCCGAAGCCATCCGGGCCAAGTCGGCGCCGCCAAGCTGGCGCGCGACCGCGGATCGCTCGACAAACTGATCTTGCCAGCGTCGGCGTCTTGTCGATCTTCCTCCACCCTCCTCTCGCCACCGTCCCGCCCTCTTGTCGATCTTCTTCTGCCACTCCTTCCCGATCTTGCAACCAGCACTCAGACACCTCATCTGTCTAGTCTCATCACGTCGCTCCAAAGCCCATACACCAATGCACTAAGTAAGTGATCTTGGTCCGTTCCGTGCCGGAAGGAGGTCGTCGGTGGCCGTCGTCGTCGGGATCACCAAGGGGGTCGACCTCGACTACTACTGGGCCCAGGTTGGCGGCGAGCGGGTGCAGGGAGCCGCGTACTACCTCCAGGCCTCAGAGCATGGCGAGCCGCCTGGCCGGTGGTCCGGGAAGGCCGCTGAGGCTCTGGGCTTTGCCGATGGCCAGCTGGTGGAGCGCCATCCATACGACCTGCTTTTTGGCGAGCGAAAAGGCCCTGATGGCACTCAATTGGGCAGGCGGATGCCGACCAATGAGCACCAGGTAGCGGAGATTTACCAGCAATTGCTGGCGGCGGAGCCGCATGCCACGGCTGAGCGCAAGCGGGAGTTGCATATCCAAGCGGCTCAGGCCTCGCGCCACAGCCCCTTGTATTTCGACGTGACGGTCTCTTTGAGTAAGTCCATTTCGGTCTTTCACGCCTCGCTGGGCGAGAACGCTAGGTTGGCAAAACAGGCCGGTGACCTGGGCAGATACCGCTACTGGGCGGATCTGGTGGCCGAGGTCGACACAATGATCTATGCCGCCAACGCGGTCGGCCTGGCCTACTTCCAGAGGGAGGCGGGCTACACCCGTACCGGCTCTCATGCCGCTCGGGTCGACGGCCAGGAGACCGGCCAATGGCGCGAAGCCGAACTGGCTTTCGTCTCGTGGTACCAGCACACCAGCCGTGACGGCGATCCACAGCTGCATGTGCATAACCAGGTGGCCCACGTCGCCCGGACGGTCGACGACGGGAAGTGGCGGGCACCCGACAGCTACGGCTACAGGGAGTACGGGGGAGCGGTGGCCGAGATCGTGGCTGCCCACCTCGAGTCGGCCCTGACGAAGCGTTTCGGGCTGGCCTGGGTTCCTCGTAAGGACGGCTACGGCTCTGAGATCAAGGGTATCGCTGAGCCGATCTTGCGCGAGTTCTCCTCGCGCCGCGTCTCGATCGACGCAAAGACGCAAGGCCACGCAAAGGAGTTCGAGCTCGAAAACGGACGCAAGCCGAGCCAGCGTGATCTGACGCTCATCAAGCAGCGCTTGGCCTACGCCACACGCAAGGGGAAGGAGGGCCTGCTCGACTTCGACGCTCTCCACGCAGACTGGTCGGCGCGCCTAGCACGCAAGTTCGGACAGACGCTGGCGTCGCTTGCCCCTGATACCTGGGGACTCGGCGGCAGCGGCGTAGCGCAACCCGAGCCAGATCCGGGGCCGTCACCGGACGACCAGAGACGAGCCGCTCAGATGGGCCTTGCTTCTGTCCAGCAGGCCAAGTCGTCGTGGACCCGCCCTGACCTGATAAAGCACATCGGCCAAGTCCTGCCGCGGACGGGCATGGACCCGGATAGGGCCGTCCAACTGCTGGAGGAGCTGGCCGACAGGGCCCTGGCCTCGGAGTTCGGCCAGGTCGTCTGTCTAGAGGCCCCCGAAGCGGTGAGCGTCCCGGAATCCTTGCGTCGCGCAGACGGACGGAGCGTCTATCAGCGCCACGGCGGCGTCCGCTATGCCACGCAGATCCAGCTCTCGATGGAGGAGCGGTTGGTGGCGCAGGCGCAGACGCAAGGCGCGCCGCGTCTCTCGTGTGAGGAGGCTGCGTCTCTTCTCGGCGCAGAACAGACGCAACTCGAGGACGCGCTGCGCGGACGCGCAGCCGACGCGCTCGGCACCATGACTGACAGCGGGCTGCGTCTCGACCAGGCGGCGGCCCTGTACAAGGCGCTGACGAGTGAGCGAACCGTCGAGGTTATCGTCGGGCCGGGCGGAACCGGCAAGACGACGACGGCCGGGGTGGCCAGCCGGATCTGGCGAGAGGCCGGACTGGGCCAGGTTTTCGGGGTAGCCACCGCCCAGGCGGCCACCAACAGCCTGACGGCCGCGGGGGTCCCCAACGCCCTCAACGCCTCGAAGCATCTGGGACATCTGCCAGAGGAGCGGGGAGTACTGGGAGCCCGAGCGGTCGGTCCGGAGTCACTACTGGTCATCGATGAAGGCTCGATGATGGGCACGCCCGACATGGCGGCCCTGGTCTCTCAGACGGTTCAGAGTCGAAGCAAGCTCTTCATGTTCGGGGACCACCAGCAGCTCGAGTCCGTCGAGAACGGCGGCGGCATGTCCCTTATATCCAACGCCCTCGGTTATACCCAGCTAGCCGAGCCGGTCCGCTTTAGCGCACAGTGGGAACGGGATGCCTCGCTGCGCTTCAGATGCGGCGACACCTCCGTCCTAGCGGAGTACGACGGCCACGGACGTATCCGAGGGGCGGCTCCCGAGCAGATCATGGACCAGGCGGCCAAGGACTACGTGGCCCTGACCCTGGAAGGTAAGGATGCCCTCCTGATGGTCCATGACCACGAGCGCCGCCGGGAACTCTCCCGGCGCATCCGTGATGACCTCCAGCATCTAGGCATAGTCGACAGAGGCCGAACGGTTGAGATCGCCGACGGTCAAGAAAGGGCCGGTGTTGGCGACCTGATCATCTGCCGGCAGAACGACCACCACCTCGGCCTGGCCAACGGCGACATCCTGCGCATCGAACAGATCGGGGAAGGGGCCATCGCCGTCCGTCGGGCTCTGGCTGCTGACCCTGCCACCGGCGCTCGCCGCTGGGACGACCACGAGATAGCCTACGGAGATTTTGGCTCCGCCGAACTGGGCTACGCGGTCACCGGCCATGCTGCCCAGAGCCGGACGGTCGACACCGGCCTGGCCGTCATTACGGGAACGGAACACCGCCAGTGGGCCTACGTGGCCATGTCGCGGGCGGCTGTGCGCAACGTGGCCTATGTCTTCACCACCTCGCCGAAGACGGCCCAACCGCAGCCAGGTGTGCGCCCTGCTCCTGAGCTTGGCCGATCGCTGCGGATTGAGCGGCAGCGAGAAGGGTTGGAGGCCAAGCAACAAACGACTCGGCCGCAGCGCGAAGAGCTGGCGGTGCTGGCCGATGTCCTAGAGCGCGACGGGGGTGAGGTCTCAGCCAGTGAACTGCGGGACCTGAACCTCAGTAATGCCGACCACTTGTCGATCCTGAACGCGATCTGGCAGGGGGAGACAACCCGCTACCGGCATGAGCGCTACCGGCAGGTGGTTGACGCAGCCCTGCCGCCCGAGTACCGGGGCGAACTGCAGGCCACTTCCCGCTGGCTCTACCGGACCTTGGAGACGGCCGAAGCGTCCGGCCTCGACGTCGACGAGGTCGTCAGGACGGCAGTCGAGTCGAGGTCGCTGACCGGATCACGGGACGTGGCGGCCGTCCTGGATTCCCGTATTAGGGAGCGGGTCTACGGCATGGTGCCGCTGGCCCCCAAGCCTTGGCGGGAGCAGGTGCCGGAGACGGCCAGCGCCGAGATGCGGGCCTTCCTGAGCGAACTGGCCACGGCCATCGACGAGCGGAAGGAGCGGCTCGGCGAGTTCGCCGCCGAGAGCGAAGCCTCGTGGGCACTCGATGCCATCGGGCCGGTGCCTTCGGACCCGTTGGAACGGCTGCAATGGCAGGCGAGAGCCTCAGCCATCGGGGCGTACCGGGAACTGTACGGCTACGACAGCCCGACCGAGGCCATCGGGCCCGAGCCGGCGGCCGACCTGCCGGAGAAGCGGGCCCGCTGGCACGAGGCCTATCTCGCCATCCGACCGGTGGACGGTCTCGACGTCCGCAGCCTGCCCGACGGCCGGTTGCATCTGATGCGCCGGACTTACAAGGCCACCACGGCCTGGGCGCCGCGGTACATGGGTGGGCAGCTGCGCTCAACGAGGCTGGCTCTAGAACAGGCCGAACTAGCGGCCGTGAGAGCTGAAGCTGAAGCCGAGGTGGCCACGGCCGCGGGTAAGCACGAAGTCGCCCAGCGTCACGAGCTGCTGGCCAAGTCAAGCCGGGCTGCCGAGGCTCAGCTGCGGGTGACCGAGTCGCTGCTGGCCGGGACCATGGAGGACCGGGCAGAGTGGGCCCGGCTGACCGCTGATGAACGTTACCTGGCCGTGGCAGCCGACGCCGAGCTGCGTCGGCGCTATCCCGAAGAGAAGCTCGAGCCTATCCGTTCAGCTGAGCCTGAGCCGATCGACAGCGGCGCGCCAGTCGGCGATGTCCTGCCGGAGTGGGTGAGCACTCTGAAGGAAGAGCGCACCCTGTTCGCCGAGCGTCTGGCTGACAGACAGACCCAGATGGTGCCGCACGAGGACCCGGACTGGGCCGACCTCGGGCCGGCCTACCCGACCTGGCAGCTACCGGAACGGGACGCCATTTTGCAGCCGCCGAAGCCGCCGATCCGGCCCTCGTCACGGGTGGTCGAGAAGATCGCGGAACTGGAGGGGGCTGGCCAGGAGTGAGACAGTGGATGGAGTGGGAGGAGAACGAAGCGATGCCCATCAAGGAATGCGACTGCCCTGGGCCGATGGAGCAGAAGCGCTGGGCCATCACCAACGCCATTCTGGTCTACACCTGCCCGCACTGCGGCGGTGGCATCGCGGCTATTGCGGACTACATCCACGGCATCGAGCGGCGGATCGTCGAGATGAAGGCCGACCTCTACCAGCAGCTCGGCAACGTCCTACCGCCCGGCAAGGCGGTCCTTACCGCCTGCGACGACTGCCAGGGCCAGGGCTGCGCGTACTGTGGCGAGACGGGCCAGCGGCTCTGGAAAGCTTGCCCCAAGTGCGGCGATATCGGCTTCGACTTCATCAACGGCCGCAACGAGACTGACGGCATGGTCTGTCAGATTGCGTGCGGCTTCACCTGGGCGGCTGACGATCCGCGGTGGCTGGCCCAGCGGCTGCCGGTCACGATTCAGGCGGCGTGACCGTGTGGAGAGCGTGGTTTGCTAGGTCAGCCTCTGCACAAGTCTGACGCTTGGCCCGACAAGCCAGACCTCTCGGAAGCAGATCTGAGCAGCGCGTGAAGCGTACTTGGCCCGGAATGCCATGACTACGGACCGCAGTGCTGGGGCCAGGCTATCTGTGGCGTCGAGCGCGAGGACTACATCCGAGAATGCATGACTCCGCTTGTGTTCGATAGCGTGCCAAATAGCATCGACTACCTGATTGGTCTGTTGTACGTCGTGGATCGACGGTGAATGCGCCAGTTTCTTCCACGCATCGTGGTCAACCCGTGTCACCTGTATCTTGAGTTCCCTGCCGACGCCGTCGCGAGCAGTGCAGTCAATCCCACGCTCGCTCTTTGCGTCAGCCGCCGTTAGTACGGGGGCTTGCCAGGGGCTCCCGTCCTTAGTGAGGCGGGCAACCAGCAGCCTAGCCACGCGGAGTTCGGCGTTGGCCTTGTTCGACGCTTGGCCCGCTATAGAGCTTGTGATCACGCCACCTGCCGCCTGCGCAGCTGCCACGCAGCCATCGGATCCGCCGCGGTCTAGGCGAACGACCTCGCTGCCATCGTCGCCGAGGCCATCGACAAGTGAAGACTCTGTGAATGTGCCGGAATGAGCATCAAGCTGCGCCGGTGCTTGGCCGCGAATTGCCGCTCGTACGACCGGTCTCAGGAAGCAGGACCGACAACGCGGGTGTTCATCTAGCTATGCACCTTGACCAGTGCATAGTAGTAGACGAGACTGGAGACCTACCGCGATGAAGGAGGATAGCCAGGTGAAGCTTCGGAAGGTGGCAGGTGAGGACTGCCCAGACGGCCGGACCTGCCCGTCCGTGCATGAGAGCGACTGCCAGACGCTGGTGATCGTCGGCAGCGTGGTGACCGACCCTGAAGCCCTGGCCCAGCTGGCCATTGGCCCGGATGAGATGGCCATCCAGGTGCCGGTGTCGCTGCTGCCTGAGGTTGCTGGTGCTTGACGAAGCCGCTCTCAACGAGCTGTTGGATCTGGCGGAGCATGACCTGTTTCGTCTGGAGACACTCGACCTCTACGAGGTGCGCACCGACGGCAGCGACTACGACCGCTACCTGCGCGGCGAGCCGGGTCCGGATATGGCCAGAAAACGGCCCTGGATGGACCGGCTGGCGGCCGATGTCGCTAAGGGCCTCCGCAACTACCGCGTCCACGTCCTGCGCTCGCCCCTCTCGCCGTACCTGCGCTACGAGTGCGAGTGGGGCTACGCCTACAACGTGACGGCGGGGGAGAAGACCCGCATCCTCGACCTGGCCGAGGTTCCGCCCCCCTCTGGCCTGATCCAGGAGGACTTCTGGTTGTTGGATGATGCCTTCGTTGTCCGGATGTACTACCAGGCCAGCAGGTTCATCGGGGCCGAACGACTACCGCCATCTGATCTTGACCGGTACCGTGCTGCACGTGACGCAGCATGGCAAGGAGCCGTCCCCTTCGAAGAGTATTGGGAAGCCCACCGGGAGTTCTGGCGCGACCGCCAGGCCACCAGCAGCGGGAGCAGGCGAAGAGACTCCCCAAGGTCGTGACTGGCTGACTCGGACGCTACGTGAACTGCGGGAGAAGAGCGGCATCAGCGCCAGCCAGGCGGCCCGGCAGATCAACGTCTCCCAGTCGCGGCTGTCCCGGATCGAGGCCGGGCTCTTCCTGCCGTCCGACGAGGTCGTTCAGGCATTGGCCGATCTCTACAAGGCTCCGGCCAGAGTCCGCCGGCGGCTGCAGGTGGTCGTCGATTCTCTTCGGGCCGAGGAGGCGCCGGCCCGGGTTGTCTTGCAGCGAGGAGCCTGGCGGCTGCAGCGGCGGATCGCGAATATCGAGGGGAACGCTGGCGAGATCTGCGGCTTCGCCAACAACATCGTCCCCGGTCTGCTGCAGACGGCCGAGTACGCGAGGGCGGTCTTCTCCGACGGCGGTGACATCTCAGACCAAGAGGTGGAGCGGGCGGTTCGCGAGAGGGTTGCTCGCTCCGCGGTCATCGAGGCTGGCCAGGCAGACATTGTCATAGTGATGACCGAAGGGGCGCTGCGGTGGCACGCCGGCGATCCCGAGGTGATGGTTGAGCAGCTGGAGCGCTTGGCCCGGCAGTCCAGAGAAGGGAAGGTGCGGATCGGGGTTGTTCCCTGGAACAAGCCCGCCAAGACCTTCCCTCTCCATGGCTTTTCAATGTACGACCGCCGGGCAGTGGTCATCGGGACGAGGTCCGCCACCGCCTTCATTACTGACCCTAGGGATGTAGCCAGCTACAGTCGGCTGTTCGACGACCTGGTCGAGCTGGCTTCCTTCGGCGAAGCAGCGGCGCAGGTCATCGATCCGATCGCTGCGGACTACCAGGGCTTGGTCTGATGGGCGCGCCAGGAAGGTCTGTGCCGTTATGTCTAGTGAGCCTTCCGGGTGTCCAGTGACGCCGATTGCTTGCAGCAGCGGAGAGTGCCCTTACTGGCGAGCTGCTGGTAAGGGCTCGGCCGCCAACTGACGGGGCTCTTTGAGCCGTTCTCGAGCCAAGCCGCTTGCTCTATGCAGGCTGAGGCTGCAAGATAGTCATGCATGGTGAAGGTGCATAGCCTTCACCACCGTTAATGAGAGGCGATTGCCGTGGAGGAACACTCCAGGTTCGAGCCTCAGACAGCTGTAGCTGAGGTCAAGCAACCGAAGGACCGGGCTGGCAGTTGGCTGCGCAACGCCATGGCGGCCCTGGGCTTCCTGGCGGCCTGCGCGGCAGTGGTCAGTTGGACGGCCCAATACCGCCTGGTCTTCGCCGTTAAGCGCCTCTCCCTCATCGCTGCCCTGGAGGCGGCCATCCCGGATGCCTCGGCCTTCATCTTCGCCTCGCTGGGCATCGCTCTGGCCCTCCACGGTCGGCGGGCCATCCGGCCGCGCATCCTCAACGTGGCCGCGATTGGGGTCTCGATCTTCATGAACGCCATCGCGGCCGCTCCCGGCTGGCGAGAGATGGCCGTCTGGGTCATGCCGGCTATTGCCTACGCAGTGGCTTCGGACACCCTGATCGGCGTCATCCGGGCTCGGGCGTTGGCCAAAGGGCGGGCCCTGCGGGCCAGCTTGGCCGATGACGAGACAACGCCGCTGGCCATCGTTGGAGGCCTTGTCCTCTGGCTCGCTCGCCTCGTTCTGTCGCCTCGCTCGACGCTCTCGGGCTTCCGTAACTGGGTCATCGAAGAGGTGCCGTTCGCGCCTGGCCGTCGGATGGCGACTGCCCCAAAGCCGAGACCGGCGCTGACCGGACCCCGGGTCCCGCGCTCCCAGCGGACCGTCCGCAGCCGGACCAAGACAGCCATGTTCCTGGCGCTCGTCGTCGAGCGCTATGGGCCACTGGAGAACTTCCCTGTCGCCGATGTCTCCAGAGTCTGCAGCGCCTTGGCACCAGAGGTCGACCTCAATGCCGGGGCCGCCCGGACGGCCCTGCGCAGGCAGGTGCTGGCGGCTCAGAACGGAGAGATCGAATGAGCGTCCCGATCTTCGTGCTCCTGCTGGCCACGTTGCTGGGATGGCGGTGGGTGTGCTTGCCACCTCGTCATCTGCCGGTCCACCGAGTCCGTCACTTGCACTGGCGGTTGTGGCTTCGACTGCATCCGGGCAAGGGTCACGCCTCTCTCTTTGAGCTCTGGTACCGGTGGGGCCGACTAGCGACGTTCCGGCGATCTGGCCGGGTCCGCCGATCGCTGTCCCGCCGGCAGCGTCTCTTCCAGCCGGAGTCCCACTCCGTCGCCATCGGGCGAGCTCAGTTCGGCCATGCCCTGCGGGTGCCGCTCGAAGAGCACGTCTTGGTGATGGCCCCGCCGCGGACCGGTAAGACCGGGCTGCTTGGCACCTTCGGTCTTCACTATCCGGGAGCGGTCTTGAGTACCACGACCAAGGCCGACATCTTCGAGTACACCAGCCCGGTGCGGTCGCAGGTCGGCCCCATTCACGTCTTCAACCCCCAGGGGATTGGGGCCGTGCCCAGCACCTTCCGCTGGAACCCGCTGGAGGGCTGCGAGGACCAGGCGGTCGCTATTCGTCGGGCCGACGCCTTCGCCAAGGCCGTCTCGATGGGCGGGGTGGAGGACTCCAGCTTCTGGACCTCGAAGGCCTCAGATTACTTGCGGGCCTTCTTCCACGCTGCGGCCCTGGCCCACGTCGACATGCGGGCCGTCACCAGATGGGTCCTGGGCGGTGAGCCCGACCGTCCGGTCGAGGTTCTTCGCGACGCTGGCGCTCACCAGTGGGGCTTGACCATCGCCGAGTTGGGCGGGGAGGCGCAGAAGACGGCCCAGACCATTCGGATGACCATGTCCCGCTGCTTGGCCTTCATGACCGACCCGGTCTTGGCCTCCAGCGTCCTGCCCGGCCTTGGCAGCGGTTTCGACATCGAAGCCTTCCTGCGGGAGAAGGGCACTCTCTACCTCATTGCCGAGGCTGACCAGGACGACAGCCCGGTGGCCCCGCTCTTTGCCTGCATGGCTGGCGAGATCCACCACACGGCCGCTCTGCTGGGACAAGCGATGCCTGGCGGTCGGCTCGATCCGCCGCTGCTCATGGCGCTCGACGAGATCGTCCAGACCTGCCCGGTGCCGGTACCGACCTGGCTGGCCGATGCCGGGGGTAAGGGCATCCAGATCGTGGTGGTGGCCCACGGTGAAGCCCAGCTGGCCAGCCGTTGGAAGGACCACGGCAAGCAGGTCATCCTCGACACCTGCGGCGTCAAGGTGCTGCTGCCCGGCATCTCCGACCCCAGGACCTTGGAGACCGCCTCCCGGCTCTGTGGCCAGGCTGCCTACCTGGAACGCGGCCAGGACCACCACTCCCGACACGACGTCATGACGCCGGACATGATCCGCCAGTTGCCGGTCGGCTTCGCGCTGGTTATCCGCGGTGGCCTCACCCCGGTGGTGGCCAAGCTGCCGGCCGTCTGGAGGGACCGGGCTTACCGGCGAGCGGCCCGCCGGGGACTGGCAGCCGGTCTCCCACGGCCGATAGCTGAGGCGCTCGCGCCGGATCTTGGACTGGGGCAGCCGTCCGTAGTTCCTGACGACGAACTGCCGCCCGACCCGTTTCCGCCCGGTACCGCCTTCCCGTGGGACTCCTAGTGCCTGCCCCTGAGCCCGAAGGCCTGGCCCACGTCCTGGTCGAACTGTCCCGGCAAACCGAGCGGCTGGCGGCCCTCGACACCCGTGAAGCCGAACACTTCCAGGCGATTGCGGCCCAGCTGCAGGAACTCGGCACAGCACTGACGGCGGTGGAGGGGACCCTCAACGAGCGGCAGTCGGCCCTGGAGGTTCTGGACGGGCTGAGCGGTCGGCTCAACTTGCTAAGCGCCAAACTCGATGAGGTCGTCCCTGACGAGGACGGCGATCCCAAGATTTACCGGCCAGGGCCGGCGCCGCGGTGGTGGAAGTTGACCGGCCCGGAGCGAGACCAGGCCATCACTCGCTTGCGCGGCTGGATCGAGCAGATCTACCGCCCGCAGTACGGCCATCTGGCAACTCTCGGTGCCTGCTGGGAGCAGCACCCGCTCTGCCTCTTCACCCTCGACTGGCTGATGGAGTTGTGGTCGGTGCTCTATCTGCAGCGGCGTCGGGGAGCCAGGGACCTGGCTGGCCAGGCTGAGTTCCAGACCCGGCTGTTGCCGGCCGCCTCGGAGCAGATGGCCGTGGAGACGGCCCGCTGCGAGCACGTCCACGGCGCTCCGGCCCGCAAGGGACAGCGGGTGGCGTCATGACCGAGTTCGTGTCGGTGCCGCGGGAGACGCTCGATGCCGTCGTTGAGCAACTGGCCGGGGGAGGAGAGCGCGACGAACGACTGCGCGTAGCGGGGTACCAGGCCGGCCGGGCAGCGGCTACTCACGGCTATGAGACGGGCTGGGCGCTGGGGCACGACACCGGACTGTCGGCCCGGCAGGACAGCCGCTCGTTCGTGCACGGGATTATCGACGGCTTCTCGGCCGGTAGCCGCGAACGTCGGCAAGTAGGGGAGGAACTCCTCAGTCGGCACCGCCGACCGCGGAGGGCTGAGCCCGAGCTTGAGGTCGGCCAATGACCACCCTCGTGGACGTCGGTCCGGCCCGCGACCATGTCAGCAGCCTGCGGGAAGCCGGGGCATCCTGGCAGGCCATCGCTGCGGCTGCCGGTGTCGGAGCGATGACGGTCTTCGACGTCATGAACCGGAGCAGACGGGTCTCCCAGGCGACAGCGGCAGCCCTGTTGGACGTCCGGGAGTCGGATCTCGAGCTGGCCCGGGTCGGCGCTAACGGCACGATGTACCGGCTCCGCAGCCTGCAGGCCATGGGTCATGGCTCGGCTCGCGTGGCCAGAGCGGTCGGCTACCACGAACAGACCATCCAACGGGTCGTCAGCGGTGAGGCAGCCACCGTCGGCGTCGACCTCCACCGGCGAGTGGCAGCCGTCTTCGACGCCTGGTGGGACAAGCGGCCACCCGAGTTGACGCCTGCTGAGCGGGCCGCCGCCAGTGCAGCTCGTCACCGGGCCGCAGAGCACGGGTGGTGCCAGGCAGCCGCCCTCGACGAGGAGCTGCTTGACATTCCCGGCTACAAGCCCCGTGCGGGCTACCGGCCAGCCATCGGAACAGGGATCGCCCGAGAGCTCCAGTCAGAGCAAGAGGCCGAAGCCTCATGACTGGGCGCGACGTACCAGGCGTCATCTACCTGCTGCACTTCCAGCAGCCCTATCGGCACGCCCGTCACTACCTGGGCTGGACCGAAGACCTGGCAGCTCGCCTGGAGCAGCACCAGAAAGGCCAGGGTGCCCGGCTGCTGACCGTTGTCCGCGAGGCCGGGATCTCCTGGTCCCTCTCGCGTACCTGGCAGGGCGACCGGAACCGGGAGCGGCAGATCAAGCGGATGGGCGGGCTCAGCCGGTCGTGTCCGGACTGTGGGGTCAAGCCGCGCATCCGGCAACCGATCGACCTGGGCCGAGCGGCTGTAGAGGGCACCGAGGCGACAGCCCACGGACCTCGGTCGAAGCAACTGGAGCCGGAGGCAGGCGGCTAAGGCCTCCCGTGGCACGGATTGGAGCAGCACATGGCAGCTGAGATGCGGGAGGGGCTCTCTCCTCCCGCCGACATCACCGTCGGCGAACGGCTCAAGGTACCCGGCGCCAGCCATCCGCTGAGCGATATCGACCAGGGGCAGCGACCTGGACATGAGGCGGCCCGAGCGGCGATGGGCCGGGCCGCGGCGGTGCGCTCGGCTACGTGCGACTGCCCGGCGCCAGTCGGCCAGCCATGCACGCCGACCGGCGACCATCTGGCCCGCTACCTGAAGGCCGAGCAAGCAGGAGCCATCTCCAGAGAGGCGCTGAAGGGCGTCATCGGGGAGCTGGATGTCTTCAGCCGGCGGACCCTCATCCAGCCGTCACTGGGGGCGGTCGCCCAAGTGGCTTCGACTGCGAGGCTGGATATCGGGGTCCGCGAGGCGACGGAGCGAGAAGCCGGCCTGTAACCCACAAGCGGGACTGATGTCGATCACCTGTGAACAAAAGGAGTGTTCTCAAATGCCTGAAGCAGCAGGGCGGCGTCCGGGATTCCGTCAATGGCTCGGGCTTCGGCAGCAGCGGCTGAGCGACAAGGTCCACGCGGCCGGTGACGCCTATGCCTGCGTCCAGGGGTGGGAGATTAGGGCCTCGACGGGGCGGTTTGGCTTCGGAGCCAGGGAGTACCGCGATGCACGGTTCGCGACCCGAGCAGCAGCCACGGCTCGAGATCTGCCGGGGTCTTCCAAGATCCGTCCGTTGGCAGAACTTGGCTAGACGAACTTGATCTGGCGGCCAAAGGCTGTCCAAAACGCCACTCTGGTTGGCTACGGCGCGGGGGAGATCGTTACTCCTGCCGCGGACCGCGTTGTCCCCATCGTCCCCACGGCTCGATCAGAGATCCCCGAGCCGAAGACCGAGTCCAGCTGACCTCACACGCGGTCTCGGATGTCGTGGCAGAGGGCAAACGACACATGCACCGGTCCGTTCCCGTTGATCTTACAGGCGTGCAATTATGGGGCCAGCTAATAGTTGGTAGAGGAGAGACCAGTCTTGCGCTCGTTGCAGCGTCATCCAAGCCTCGCTCTGACGGCCATGACCAGCCGACGCTAATCAGGCGTCGCCGGGCCGGCGAGTCGACCGAGGAGGATCCTGATGAC
>JASHSO010000324.1 GCA_030038715.1 Streptosporangiaceae bacterium | reverse complement strand
TTTCTCGTCGCCTACATCGGCGTCATGGGTCCGCAGGATGGCGTGGACCTCGTACTGCGTGCCGCCGACGTCGTTGTGCACAAGCTCGGCCGCGAGGACCTAGCGTTCACCCTCATCGGAGCGGGTGACTGCTTCGACGGCCTGGTGGCGCTGCGCGATGAGCTGGAGCTGGACGGATACGTGGAGTTCACCGGCCGGGCCTCGGATGACCTGGTCAGGCGCATCCTCTCAACTGCTGACATGGGCCTGTCTCCCGACCCGATGAATCCGCTCAACGATGTATCGACGATGAATAAAACCATGGAATATATGGCGTTCGAGCTTCCGGTCGTGGCCTTCGATCTGCACGAGACGCGGGTGTCGGCGGGAAGTGCGGCGGTGTACGCGACACCCAACGATGTCGGGGAGTACGCGGCGGCTATCGTCGGCCTGCTGGAGGACGAGCCCAGGCGGTACCGGATGGGGAAGCTGGGCCGAGCTCGGGTGGAGCAGGAGCTAGCCTGGAATTACCAGGAGCGCGCCTATCTCGGTGTCTACCGGAAACTACTCGGTCGAGGCTCGACCAGCACGGAGCGCTAGCTGACATGTGCGGTATCGCTGGGTCCTACCAGCAAGCAGACGGCCAGAAGCTAGCCGACATCATGACCGACCGGATCGCGCACCGGGGCCCGGACGCATGTGGCTCATGGAGCCACGTGGACGGCTGCGTGGCCTTTCACTTTGGTCACAGGCGGCTGTCGATTATCGACCTCAGCACTGCAGCAGACCAGCCGCTACGCAAGCATGGGCTGACGCTGATCTACAACGGCGAGTTGTATAACTACAGGGCACTGCGAGCCGAGCTCGCCGCCAACGGCGTGAACTTCGGTACGCAGTCGGACACCGAGGTCGTGCTCGAATCATGGCGACGCTGGGGCCCAGACGCGCTGACACGGTTTCGTGGAATGTTTGCGTTCGCGTTGGCCGATACCCGCACCGGCGAGCTGTTCCTAGCGCGCGATCCCCTAGGGATCAAGCCGCTGTACTTCGTGCCCCGTGGCGGCGGCGCGGTCTTCGCCTCGGAGTTGAAGGCGCTGGTCGCAGCACTAGGTTCCGAGCTACGGGTCGAGCCCGGCGCCCTAGTGGCATCAATGCTCTACTACTGGCTACCCGAACAGCGGTGCGTCATCGACGCGGTTCGCAAGCTCCCCGGTGGCTCGTTCGCGCGCTGGCGCCCTGACGGGTCCTTCTCGATCGAGGGATACTGGCGGGTGGCGGACGTGGCCGCCGAGGCAGCTGCGGGTCCACCCGAAGACCTCGCTTCAGTTATAGAGGACTCGGTGGCGAAGCACCTAGTCGCCGACGTACCGGTGTCCAGCTTCCTGTCCGGCGGCCTAGACTCCAGCATCGTCACCGTGCTTGCCCACCGGTCCGACAGCGCCATAGACGCGTACACGATCTCGTTCCGCCCGCAGGACCAGCGCTTGGAGGCCATGCCGGACGATGCCTTTTACGCGAGGCAGGTTGCGGCACGGTACGGCATCACGCTGCACGAGATAGAGATCTCACCTGACATCGTCGACATGCTGCCGCGTATGGTGGACGTCCTCGATGAGCCGATCGGCGACCCTGCTGCGATAAACACCCTGCTTATGTGCCAGGCGGCTCGAGAGCGCGGGGTGAAGGTTATTCTCTCCGGGATGGGTGCCGACGAGCTGTTCGGCGGCTACCGCAAGCACCTGGCGTGCGTGATGGCCAGCCGGTACAACAGGCTTCCAGCGGTCAGCCGAGTCGCAGTTGGCATCGCGGTGAGCCGACTGCCGGTCACCGCCATGGGCTGGGGCTTGCGCTACGTCCGCTGGGCCAAGCGCTTCCTCACTTTCGCCGAGCTCCCGGAGGAACCGCGCTTCCGGCGGAGCTACACACTCTACGATGCGGACGAGCTGGCGGCCTTGGTGAGCCCCGACCTGGGAAACTACATCCACGAGGTCGTCGCCGAGCATTCCGAGGTCTACTGCGACAACGCGCTGGCGGACGAGATCAACCGGATGTGCCTGGCGGACACCCGGTTGTTCCTGCCAGGGCTGAACCTCGCTTACACCGACCGCGCCAGCATGGCGGCGTCGGTCGAGGTGCGCGTTCCGTTCGTTGACCCGGTCGTCGCGCGGGCTGCTTTCTCGCTGCCAGGCACTGCGAAGATCCGTGGCCGCCACGGCAAAGTCGCTCTGAAGCAAGCAGCTGAAGGCTGGCTTCCGGCAGAAATCGTGCACCGGCCCAAGTCCTCGTTCAGCGCGCCACTGCGTGCTTGGATACGAAGCGACCTGCGGGAACTCATCCAGGATGTGCTGGTCGGCGGCGAACTCGTGGCCTGCGGAATGGTCCGGCGCGAGCCGCTGATCCAGCTGATCGCACAGGAACAGGCGGGCCGCGAGGACCGTGCCAAGCAGATCTGGCAGCTGCTGACGATGGAGCTCTGGTACCGGAACGCGCAGGCCAGCGGGGTGGCGGCATGACGAGGCACGGCGAGCTGGGACCGGAGCGTTGAGCCGAGGGATGCGATGAAGCAGGTAGCGCAGAACTACAAGACGGGCGAGCTGACCGTCCTTGATGTGCCCGCTCCGGCGTGTCGGCCTGGCGGCGTGTTGGTGCGGTCGCTGTTCTCACTCATCTCGACCGGCACCGAGATGATGAAGATCAGCGAGGCAAGCCTGTCCTTGATCGGAAAGGCGCGGGCTCGGCCTGACCAGGCCCGGAAGGTGCTCGACTCGGTGGTCCAGCAGGGCACGGTCGCCACCTATAAGAAGGTGATAAACCGTCTCGACTCTTACACGCCGCTCGGCTATTCGCTCTGCGGCGTCGTCCAGGAGGTAGGAAGTGGGGCGGGGGAGTTCCGGGTAGGACAGGTGGTGGCGGCGGCCGGGAACGAGCACGCGCTGCATGCCGAGTACAACTGGATCCCTGTCAACCTCTGTGTACCCGTGCCAGCCGGAGTCACGGCAGAGCACGCCGCCTTCGCGACCGTCGGCGCGATCGCCATGCAGGGCGTCCGGCGTGCCGAGGTACAGCTCGGTGAGACGGCCTGCGTGATCGGTCTCGGCTTGGTCGGACAGCTCGTGGTCCGATTGCTGGTAGCTGCTGGCGTCCGCGTGGTTGGGCTCGACGTGATCGCGGACCGGTGTCGTCTCGCCGAGAAGGCTGGCGCTGTCGCGTGCGCGGCGCCATCAAACGAGGGGATGGCAGTCATCGAGAGGGCGCTGAGCGACCTCACCGACGGACGTGGCGCCGACCATGTGCTGATCGCTGCGGGCGGTTCCTCCAACGGCCCAACCGAGGCGGCCGCCAGGCTGGCGAGGGATCGCGCAAGGGTTGTCGACATCGGCAAGACCCGCCTCGACCTGCCGTGGAACGCCTACTATGACAAGGAGCTTGACGTCCGGTTCTCGCGGTCGTATGGCCCCGGCCGATACGATGATCGGTACGAACTGGAGGGGATCGACTACCCGGCGGGCTACGTCCGCTGGACCGAACGCCGGAATCTGGCGTGCTTCCTCGACTTGATAGCGCGTAGCGACATCGAGGTTGAGTCCCTCATCGCAGGCGTCTTCCCGGTTGAGGAGGCTACGTCGGTCTATAAGAGCCTGGCCTCCAGGTCTTCGGCGGCGGTGGGCGTGCTGCTGGAGTACCGCCAGCCCCGAGCCACGGGTGTGCGGCCGGACCCGAGCCAGTCCGCTGGAAGTCCCGTGCGGACAGTTGCGCGGGCGGCAATGGCTAGGCAACTCGCGGTCGGCTTCATCGGCGTTGGCAATTACGCGTCCTCGATGCTGCTACCTCACCTAGCCGGGCTAGACACGGTCAGGCTCGGTCACGTCGCCACGACCAGGTCGTTGTCTGCGATCAACGCGCAGCGGCGATTCGGCTTCGCGACGGCGTCTACAACCGCGGACGCGGTACTCGCTGACTCCTCGCTCGACGCAATCTTCATCGTGACACGCCATCACACCCACGCCGACCTGGTCTGCCGCGGGTTGAGGGCCAGCAAGGCCGTCTTTGTCGAGAAGCCACTGGCATTGACGGACGATGAGTTGCAGCGCATCCTGCAGGCCGTTGCCGAGACCGGGAACGACAGGCTCATGGTGGGCTTCAACCGCCGGTTCTCGCCGCTGCTTAGGCAACTCAGAGCACGATTCGGCACGGCCGGCGCGGGGTTGACGGCCCGTTACCTAGTGAACGCCGGGCGGCTGGAAGCCGACAGCTGGTACCTCAACCGGGATCTTGAAGGGTCGCGTTTCACTGGCGAGGGTGGTCACTTCATCGACACGCTCAGTTGGTGGATCGATAGCCTGCCGATCGAGGTCTACGCCATGGCAGGTCCCGAGCGGGACGACGTGCAGGCGACGCTGCGATTCGAGAATGGATCTGTGGCCACCATCTCGTATGTCACTGGCGGCAACACTCGTTATCCAAAGGAATCGCTGGAATTCGCGTCGGCCGGCATGACCGCACTCCTTGAGAACTTCCGGCGGGCCGCCGTCTGGTCTGGACGGCGCCACGTCAGCATACGGTCCCGCGCTCAGGACAAGGGGCAGCGAGACGAACTCGCTCAGTTTGTCAAAGCGTGCAGCAGCGGCGCTTCGATGCCGATAGAGCTTGAGTCGCTGGCCGCTACTACGCGGGCCACGATCGCGGTATGGAGAAGCGTGTCGAGCGGCGTACCGGAGACGGTATGAGCACGCCTTCTGAGCGCCTTCGCTGGTATGTGCGCAGGGCTATGAGGATGTCACCGAGCGAGGTGGTGTGGCGCGCAGGGAGCCAGGCCCGCCGTGCGGCCTGGTCGCGTCAGCAGGTGCGGCGAGAGGACCTGCCCAGTGACGGGACTGCGCCGCCTGGCAATAGGCGGTTCGTTGGCTGCCTGCCCGATGGCACCGCAGCACGCGTGCCCGAGCAGGCAAAGAAGGCAGTTCTAGGGGCAGCCGACCAGCTACTGCGGGGCGAGTGGGAGGTGCTGGGCCACCGACGCACAGACATGGCGCTGCCTGACTGGTTCTACGACCCGGTGACTGGTCGCCGGGCACCTGCGGACCGGTACGCCTTCCGGATCAATCACCGGTCGCAGGACCAGACGGGGAACATCAAGCAACTCTGGGAGATTTCACGGCTGCAGCACTTGACGCTGCTGGCTAGCGCATGGTTTCTCAGTCACGACGAAGAGTACGCGCAGCGGGCTGTCAAGCAACTCCGAACCTGGTGGCGGGAGAACCCGTTCCTGTCCGGCGTGCACTGGACCAGCGGTATCGAGGTCGGCATCCGGTTGATCAGCATGACCTGGATCCGGCGGCTGCTGGACGACTGGCCGGGTATAGCCGGGCACTTCGAGGACTGCGAGCTCGCCGTCCGTCAGATCGGCTGGCACCAGGCGTACCTTGCCGCATTCCGGAGCCGCGGCTCGTCGGCGAACAATCACGTCATCGCGGAGGCCGCTGGCCTTCTCCTGGGTAGCTGCGCATTCCCGTGGTTCCCGCAGAGCGATCGTTGGCGCCAGCAGTCCACTAGGCTGCTTGAACGCGAGCTGCTTCGTAACACCTTTCCATCTGGCATTGGGCGTGAGCTCGCCTCTGAGTACCAGAGCTTCGTTGCTGAACTCGGCTTAATCGCCGCCGTAGAGGCAGCGGCAGCCGGGCATCCGCTAGGACCGGAGGCCTGGGAACGTCTATGCGCGATGGTCGACAGTGGAGCTGCGCTGCTTGACGAGCAGCTGCGTCCGCCCCGCCAAGGGGATGGAGACGGTGGCCGCGGTGTGCTACTGGACGCTCCCGCAGCCAACCCGTGGCCGTCGCTGCTGGCGCTGGCAAAGCAGCTGTTTGGCGCGCTTGAGTGGTGGCCGAGCTCGGCGCCAGACGTGAGCAGCACGCTCATCGGTGCGCTGGCTGGCGCGGCGCGGCCGGCGCGAGGTCGGCCAAGCACGCGGCCATGGCGGTTCTCTGATGCCGGCGTCACTCTGCTGCGGACCACAAGCCAGCAGGATCCGGAGATCTGGTGCCGTTGCGACGGGGGGCCCCATGGCTACCTGAGCATCGCGGCGCACGCCCACGCCGACGCGCTGTCCGTCGAGGTCCGGTACGGGGGCGTGGATGTGCTGGCCGACCCGGGCACGTACTGCTACCACGGCGAGTCCGCGTGGCGGTCATACTTCAGGTCCACGATCGCGCACAACACCGTTGAGCTCGAGGGCCGGAGCCAGTCCACCGAGGGCGGCCCGTTTCTGTGGCTGCGTCACGCCAACGGGACGGAGGTAAGCGTCACAGACATTGGCGATGCGGTCGAGTGGACGGCCGAGCACGACGGGTATCGGTCTCTGGTGCCGCCTGGCAGGCATCGCCGGTGCGTGAGACTCGATCGCGCGTCCCGGCTCATCGACATCGTGGACCAGATCGATGGAGGCAGTTACGATGTCCGGCTGGCGTTTCATCTCGGTCCCGACGTGCACGCGGAATTGGACGGCGTTCGGGTACTCTTGACCTGGCCTGGTGCGTCTATGCCCGGTGCTGCCCAGCTTGAGCTGCCGCAGTCGTTGGAGTGGACTGTGTACCGTGGCCAGACGAAGCCGATCCTCGGCTGGTATTCCGCTGGCCTCGGACGACGCGTCCCCGCTATCACTGTGGTAGGAGAAGGGCGCACGGAGCCTGGTCCGCCGCTTACCACGCGACTGGAGTTCCTAGACGCAGGCTACTCGACCATGCTCACAGCCCGGCGATCGGTCGTGTGACAGTGCGGCTTAGAGACGCTTCCGACAGGAGTGCCGGAGATTCCAGGGAAGGCCGGATCATGCATGTCACGGCCGACTCCGAAGGCGGAACGGACATTGCTGGGCGGCGCTTCGAAGAGGACCAGACCGTCACGATGTCACGTGTGGTCGTCGATGCCACTGCCGAGCAGGTGGCCGACCAAATGTGGCCAGACGATGACCTGGCAGACAGCGGCCAGCAAAGTGGCGTAGGCCCGCAGCTCTCGGCGCAGCTCGCTGCGGGCCTCGCTGCCTTGCCGTACCTGAGTGCGGCTGTGCGTCGAAGGGTCCGACTGTGGTGTGCGCTCGGCATCATCGGACTCGTACTTGGCCTAGGGGTATACAGGGTGCATCCGCCTGCCGCCAAGGCCGCCGCCGAACTTGAGGTCGCCCAGAACCCGGACGACAACCCGCAGGACGAAGTGTTGACTGACGTCGCCGTGCTTCAGTCGCGTACCGTCGCCTGGATGGCACTGCACCGGGTCGGGTTGACCGAAAACGTCAATAAGTTCATCTCGTCCTACACGGTGGTGCCCGAGACCGACCAGATCTTGCTGATCACGATGAGCGCCCGATCAGCCCAGCAGGCCATTCGGTCGGCGTCGGCACTCGCGTCGGCGTTCTTGCAGTTCCGCGCCCAGCAACTGCGGGTCCAGCGGCAGCATGTGCTCAATTCGCTGAACCAGCAGGATTACCAGGCCAAGCTGAAGGTTAGCTCGCTTGCGAGCCAGGTGGCTGCGGTATCGGCCGAGCCCGCCTCGGCCGCCCGGAAGGCCAAGCTTGGCCGCCTGCAGTACGAGCACGGACAGGCGGACATAGCGCTCATCAATCTTGAGCAGGCGGTGACCGATTACCAGGTCAGCTCACAGGTGACGAACGCAGGGATAGTCGCGGGTAGCAGGGTGCTGGATGCCGCGTCGGCATTGCCCCGGTCGAAGCTGACGTCTCCCGTGCTCTACATCGCGGGCGGCCTGCTTGGCGGGATATTCCTCGGTATCGGTTACGTGATCGTGGCGGAGTTGGTGAGTGACCGGTTGCGGCGCCGCGACGACGTGGCGAGGGCGCTGGGCGCTCCGGTACGGCTGAGCGTGGGACGGCTGCGGCCGGGTCTGCTTGGGCGACTGGGCGCGGCCGCGCGCAGCCGCGAGGTAGCGCGGGTAGCCACCCAGCTGCGCACTGCAGTGCCCGGCCGACCAGG
>JASHSO010000323.1 GCA_030038715.1 Streptosporangiaceae bacterium | reverse complement strand
CCTGGTCGGCCGGGCACTGCAGTGCGCAGCTGGGTGGCTACCCGCGCTACCTCGCGGCTGCGCGCGGCCGCGCCCAGTCGCCCAAGCAGACCCGGCCGCAGCCGTCCCACGCTCAGCCGTACCGGAGCGCCCAGCGCCCTCGCCACGTCGTCGCGGCGCCGCAACCGGTCACTCACCAACTCCGCCACGATCACGTACGCCAGGCCCATCACCGCACCCGCAAGTAGGCCGGCCAAGCCGTACGTGGCCGGCACCCGGAGGTGGGATCGGGGTAGGGGCGCCGCGGGGTCCAGCACCCTGCTTCCCGCGAGAAGTCCCGTGGTGATCACTACGTCGGTAGCCGTAGCCTGCTGCAGCGGGACAAGGGCTTTGAGCGCTTGCCGGTGCTCGTACTGCAGGCGGCCAAGCTTGGCCTTCCGGGCGGCCGAGGCGGGCTCGGCCGATACCGCAGCCACCTGGCTCGCAACCGAGCTAACCTTCAGCTTGGCCCGGTCGATCTTTATGGTCAGAGTCCGCATGTCAAGGTGCTGCTCAATCAGCAGTTGGTCAGCGCGGACCTGCAGGAACGCCGCGGCCAGCGCCGCGCCAATGTGAACTGCCTCATTGCTCGAGGGCGCGCCGACCGTGAGGGTTACGACCCGGTCGGTTACTGCAGTGGCCGTATATGCCGACTGGAACCTATTGACGTTCTCGTGCAGCCCAAGCCGCTGCAAGGCTAGGGTCGCCACTGCTCGCGACAGCGCCAGGGTCACGTCCGCCTGTGTCGCATCGGCTGGCGTCACGTCGTAGGGCGGGGCCAGTAGCACCGTGGTAGCTGCCTGATAGGCCGGGGGTGCCTTAACGTAGAAGCCCACACCGACGACGAGCCCCACTAGTGCCACTGCGCACCACGTGCGGCAACACCGGCGCAGAGCCCCGCAGATATAGGACAAGCTTACTAGTCCAGCATCAGGGCTGACCGTCGATCTTCCTTCTGCAGCTGGCAGGTCTGCGTAGGCCCAGACCCGTCCTGAGAGGTTGTCCATGCCCCGATCCGGTACCGTCACCGCATAGTCTCCGTCGCTCTGCTAATGCGTGTCGGGTGCGTGCGACTTACCGGTCGCATAGGCTGCGGAAGCCGACCGGTTGTGTTGTCGGTCGGGTCCGGGTCAGCTATGAGGATTCCAGCGATGTCGCGGCCGTCAGCAGCCGTGGCAATCGCCACCTGAGCAAGCTGTTCGGCCGTCACGGCTCCCGCCGACACTCCCAGCACCGTGGCCGACGTGCGCATCGTGCCGGTGACTTCCGGGACTCGGCTGTCGACCACCGCCACGACGATCGTCACGCCGGACGTCGGCACCAGGTCGAGGCTTCCTTGTTCACCGACGCTGACGCGCATGTTGAAGCGCCGACCCGACGGCACAGCCGATGTCACACTGCAGGCTGCGCACAGCGTAGCCGTGGCGTGCGCTTCCTGCTGCGGGCCGACAACAAGGGTCGTCGGAATGCCCAGCGAGGCTGAGAACGAAGCCAGTTGCGGGCCGAGGGCCACAGCTCCTTTGTCGTTGGACAGCGTGATAACAGCGACCGACGCGCCGACGCTGCCTGCTCCTCGCGAGTCGGTTAGTCCGAGATGGCGCAGCGCTTTGCGCATGCCCCACGCTTGGACGACCCCCGGTTCGTAGCTGTCCAGGAGCCTCGTCCAACCGGCCGCGTCGGTAGGGTGGCTGACTGGTATGGACGCCAGCACGGGGAGCCCTACGGCGTCGGCTATCTGGTCGCGCTCTCGCAGCCTCTTGTCCGCACTGGCTAGGCCTACGGCAAGGATGGTCCCTGCAATGGCGCCAAGGAGCGCGCCAGCCAGCGCGTCGAATACCCGAGTCCGGAGTGCGGACCCCGTCGCGGACGTGGCGACTTCGAAGACCTGACCGCTGACCTTCCCACCCGAGGTCGACGGGGAGCCGACATAGGAGAGATAGCTGTATGCGACCGCGTTGGCGATGCCTTCTGCCTGGCTGGCCGTGCTGCCCGTGGCCTCGAATTGCAGGACGTTGGAGGTCAGGGTACTGACGTGAATGCGATTCCGAAGAGTCTGCAACGACACCGTCGGGTGGATACGCACAATCGCCCTGTCCAGGACCGGGTTACTGCTAGCGATCAGCACCTGAGTCTGGATGAACCGCGACGACGCTAGTTCCACCCATGTCTTGCTTGTGAGCATGGGCGGCTTGATCAGCGTGTATGCAGCACCGCAGACGAGCCCCGCGAATGCGACGAGAGCGATAAGGACTTTATATCGCAAAATAGCTCTTAAAAAACGCCTAAAGTCCATCTCGTTACCTTCTCGGCTTGCCAGTCGTCAATGCGGCCAGGCGCGGTGCCAGCTGATGCGCAGTGCGCCGTGGTATTAGAGCTCAACGGTTGCTGACGTGATACAGGGCTGACCGAGGGCAGGACCTTGGACGTTGTGGCGTCAGCCCCATATGTCGCGGACGACGTTAAGTATCACTCGCGATCCGAGGCGGTCCAGCTTCACCGGCAGTTCCTGCATGTCGGAGAGGCTCTCTCGAACCGCGCGCTGCCGCTCTATCGGGCAGAGGGCGAGCAGGAAGCCGCCGCCCCCAGCGCCGGTCAGCTTGACGCCGACAGCACCTGCATCGAGAGCACGGGCAACCGCCCAGTCAACTGTCCCGTTCGACACACCCGAAGCTAGCTTGCGCTTGGCTTCCCAGCTTTGGCGCACCGCAAGGCCGATCGCGTCCACATCCCCAGCTCGAAGCCTTTCTGCAGCGAAGGCAGCGAGGTCACGTAGCAGGTCGAGCTGCTGGCGAGTGTCCGCGATGTGCGCACTCTGCTCGGCCAGGATCGAGTTCGCACTGCGGGTTACCCCGGTATAGAAGAGCATGATCTGCTGTTGGAGTGCCCGGCGGTGTGTGGCCGAGAGCCCGACCTCCTCGGCGATGACCTCGTCCCCAGGCCCGAATCGGATGTCGCGGATGCCACCGAGCGCGGCCACATACTGGTCCTGCTTGCCAATGGGTTTGCCGCAGCGTTCGATCTCAATCGTGCAGGCTCGGTCGGCCAGCTCCTCCGCCGAGACTTGCCTGCCCTGGTAAGCGAACAGTGCGTGCAACAGTCCGACGGTAACGGCCGACGAAGACCCCAAGCCAGAGCCAGCCGACGGGATGTCTGCGAGTGTCGTAATCTCGACTGCGCCAGCCACGCCAGTCATCAGCATTGCTTCCCTTACGAGCTCATGTTGCAGGTCTTCGACCCTCGAGACGATCTCCTTCTTTGAGTAGTTGACATAGATGTCGTCATCGAACCGTTGCTTGACGATGACATAGATGTATTTGTCCACGGCGCAGTTGAGCACTCTGCCGCCGTGCTCGCGGTAGTAGCCGGGCAGGTCCGTTCCGCCGCCAAGAAGGCCGATGCGCAGGGGAGTCTGCGTGATGATCATGACGGTATCCGGGCTCGCCACTCTTGTCTGGCGAGGCGGTAGGCGTCGGGCGTACCTATGTCCCGGAAGTACCCATCGACCAGCATCACCCCGGCCCGCCCTACCAGGCGCGGCAGCAAGTCGTAGCCGATGTCTTTTGGTGGCATCCCCGCTATCTCGTCAAGCACGCTCGGGTGGAAGGCATACATGCCAGCGTTCGTGAGGTCGGAGACAGGATGTCGCGGCTTCTCCGCGAAGCTGATCATGATGCCCGCGTCGTTCAGTTCCACGACGCCACCGGCCCACGGCTGCTCCGACCGGAAGACCGTTACGGTCGCAATCTGATCGTGCGCCCGGTGAGTACCCACGAGCGAGCTCAGGTCGAAGTCAGTGAGGTTGTCCGCGTTGCATACGAGAAAGAAGTCGTCGTCAATGATCCACTTGCGGTTGGCGAGCAGCGTCCCCGCACTGCCGAGCAACTCCGGCTCGAAGGAAGCGCGGACAGTAGGAGGGCCGGTGTGGGCGCCAAGATGCCTGCTGACAATCTCCGGCAGGTGGTGCAGGTTGACCAGCACCTCATCCACGCCCGCGCGGTGGAAGGCAGCCAGCCAGATGTCCAGCAACGGCTGGCCATCGATGTCGATCATGCATTTCGGCACGGTTTCGGTGATCGGTCGGAGTCGGCTGCCGGTCCCCGCCGCCAGTAGAAATGCCTTCATGCTCGGGCACGCCTGACCACGCCGAGGGCGCGCATACGCGCGTTCGCCTCAGCTAGGATGCCGTCGAGCCCATCGAGGTCCGCGAGCCAGGCGGCATACGCTTTCACAGACTGCTCTGGCGTGCGCCGCGGCTCCCAGCCCAGCGCTCGTAGGGCGCTGATGTCGGACAGATTGTGGCGCGTGTCGCCGAAGCGGTACTCGCCGGTCATCACGCCATGCTGACTGGAGCCGTACTGGCGCATGACGATGTCTGCGAACTCCCTAGTCGTGACCGCCCTGCCCCCTCCGACGTTGAAGACTCGCCCGATCGAGCGCTCGTCGGTTAGAACGAGGACATTGGCGGCCACGACATCGTCGATGTTGACGTAGTCCCGGATCGCGGCACCGTCCTCGTACAGCGTCGGTGCGATTCCCTGCAGGTAGCTCAGGCAGAAGATGCGGCAGGCCCCCGAGTAGGCGTTGTAAACAGACTGCCGCGGGCCCTGGACGATGCTGTAGCGCAACGCGACTGTCGGAATCCCATACCTGCGGCCGAGGTTCATCGCCACCATTTCCTGGCTGAGCTTCGATATGCCGTAGGCGTTCTGCGGGTTCGAGATACGCTCCGGCGTAGCTCGCACCTCCAGCGGCCCGCCGCATTGCGGGCATCGTATGTCCCACTGGCTGGCCGCTAGAGCGCTTGTCGAACGCATCCCTGGCACCTGCTCGCCATGGACCGGGCACAGATATAGCCCCTCGCCCATTGCGGCCTGTGATGACGCGACCACGACGCGTGAGATGTCGAGGCCCTCGGCGACGATGATCTCATACAGCAGAGCTGTCGAGACGACGTTAACGTCGGAGAAGCGCGCGAAATTGGTCAGGTAGTCCTGGTAGGCGGCCAAGTGGTAGATGGCATCGACGCGCCGTAGCAGGTTTGCGACGAGGCCACGGTTGCGTACGTCACCGTCGTGGAACTCGACTTCCTTGCTGAGATTCGTTGGGTATGTGGTGCGATGAACGGGCGGCGTCAGCGCGTCCAGCACTGCCACGTCATGCCCGAGTTCCAGTAGGCGGTCGCAGGTGTGCGAGCCGATGAACCCCGCCCCACCAGTAACGAGAACCCTCATCTTCTTCGGTGCCTCCGGAGTTCGGCTACCTCCCGATAGACATCGAGCGTCGCCGCCCCCGTCACCGCCCAGGTGAACTGGTCCGCACGGCGAATGCCGTCCTGCCGGAGCCGCTCCATCCCCGGCTGAAGAGCACTGACCACGGCCTTCGCGATGGATGCGGGGTCGGCTGGGTCACAGAGCAGGGCAGCCCCTCCGGCGGTTTCCGGCATGGCGCTGGTGTCGGAGGTCACGACCGCGCAGCCGCATGCCATCGCCTCCAGAATGGGCAGCCCGAAGGTCTCATTCAGCGAGGGGTAGACGAACACGTCGGCGGCCTGGTAGAAGCTGACGGTCTCTTCCAACGGCACGGCACCGACGAAGACCACGTCCTGGAAGATGCCCAGCTCGGCCACAAGCGACTGCAGCTCGGCGATGTGTGCCTCATCGCGTCCGCCGCCGACAATCGCAAGCTGGCGGTGACCGAGCTCCGCGCGGGCCACCGCCCATGCTCGTAGCAGGCCAGCGCAGTTCTTGTACGGCCAAAGTGACGACACGAAGAGCACGAATGGTTTCGTGACCCCATAAGATGCCACCCGAGCGCGCGCCTGAGTCACGTCGCCGGGCTTGAACAGATCGTGGTCAACCGCCTCGTAGATCAGCTTCAGCTTTGCGGGATCGACGGGGAGGTAATGCATGATCTCCGACCGAAGGCTTTCGGAGTTAATGATGATTGCGTCTGCGACTCGAGCCGAGCGTGGGTAGTTCGCCCGGCGGTACGCACGAGCCAGCCTGGTCAGCGACTCAGGGGCAGTGAAGGCGTGCATAGTCTTGATGTGGATGACGACCGATGGTGCGACCGGCAGGAACGGGGCCATCAGCGTGTTGAATACGTCAATACGGGCAAGAGGCAGGCGCACTGGCGAGTAGAAGTTCTCGCTGACAGTTCGCAGCACGCGCCGCTCGTTGGACCACGGATATGTGATCTGGAAGACGCCGGGCCCGTAGCCCTGGTAGAGATTCCGCGAATGCGGGCTCACCAGCAGGTGCAGCTCTTCGCCGGGCTCCAGTCGGCGGGTCATCTCCGGGATGACCCTGGTCCAGAACCAGTGAGCACCCGATGGACTGTCCGGGTTCTCGGGCAGCAGGTTGATCGCGACCCGCATGCGTGTTGCAGCGACCATGGGTCAGAACACGTTTCCTGCGATCGCGTCCGCAGTCATGCGTGACTGTCGGAGGTACTGGGCTAGCGTGTGCATAACGCTCTGATGCAAGTCCTCGACGATGCCGTAATTCGCGACATCAACGTGGATGGCGACCTCCGCTAGGGCTTTGGCGTCCCCGCCGTCGAAGCCCGTGAGCGCTATGGTGCGCAGGTCGTGGCCGCGGGCCCAGGTGAGTGCGCGGAGGATGCTCGGCGAGCGGCCCGAGGAGGAGATAGCAATGAGTACGTCTCCAGGCATCGACTGCGACTGCAACTGATAGGCGAAGACGTCATCGTAAGCAATGTCATTCGCGATGGCCGTCAGCAGTTCGACACTGCTGCTGAGGCTCACGACCCTAGGCGTCAAGTCCGTGGCACTCCTTACGCCCTTGACGTGGTCGCACTGCAGGTGGTTAGCAATAGCAGCCGAGCCGCCGTTGCCGCAGGAAAACACCATTGAGCCTCGCTGGTAGGCCTCCAGGAGGACAGCTGCGGCGCGCTCGATTGTGGCAGGCTCGATAGAGTTCGCAGCCTTGGCAAGTTCTGCCGCGTATGCGGTGAAGTAGGCCGCAGTGCTCGGGTACGGAGCGTCCGGAAACCCGGACGTCACGCAAGCAGTCAGCGGTTGCAGGGATCGTCGGCCATTCACCGCACTCATCCGGCGACCTGTTCCACGATGAAGGAGGCAGCTGCCGCGAGGCAAGGGAACGACCAAACGCCGGGCTGCTTCAGTCGCTCGGCCCCGAGGAACACCGCGGACGCCCCCACTACCTGAGCAAGCCCGACGTCCTCGGGCCGGTCTCCTACTACCCAGGATGCTGCGAGATCGAGGCCGAGTGCGGCAGCGGCGGCGACCGCCATGCCTGGCCTGGGCTTGCGATCCTCGCTAGCGCGAGCGAAGGCCTCGACTGTTCCTTCTGGGTGGTACGGGCAGAACAGATAGCGGTCGATGTGCGCGCCATGCTCCGCCAAGTGGTCGGCTATGCACTCATGCACGCGTATGACGTCGTCGATCCCGTACAGGCCACGCGCCACACCTGCCTGGTTCGTCACCACAGCAATCGGGATACCTGCCCGGTTGAAGCTCGCGATTGCATCCGCTGCGCCGTCGATGAAGTCGACGCGATCTACGGAACC